>JASFGJ010000281.1:0-6067 GCA_050123815.1 Desulfobacteraceae bacterium | reverse complement strand
ATAAAAAAATCTGATTTTCGAAGTGAACAGCGGCTGTGCGGAAAACCAATATTCCTGTTCCCGTTCGCGAGTCTTTACATAAGGAAATGTCGCCCACATTTCGCCACTCCTGAGACCTGCTTGTCCTCTTTTCCAAGGATAAAATGTATAGACAGGATTCATTCCAATTTTTTTTATGACCATACTCACAATTTCGGAGAAGATTCCGTGATTCTTCGCATGCTCCGTTGTGAACGGAAGATATTCGCTGGTGGTCAGATGAACATCTTCTCCGGCGTAACTGCCAGGTGTGATGACAAAAAAATAAAAAGCGCACACCAACATCAAAAAATATTTTTGTATTCTAACCATATTTCCTCTTTGTCCATTATTGGTTGTTTTTTCATTCATCAATACCTCCTTGCCATCTTTGTGGTAGCGTAAAGTAAAACGTCGCGCCTTGGTCCGGCTTGCCCTCGGCCCAGACCCGGCCGCCGTGCCGGGCGATGATGCGGCGCACGCTGGCCAGCCCGATGCCGGTGCCTTCGAATTCCTCCTCACGGTGCAGGCGCTGAAACACGCCGAACAACTTGTCCGCATAGGCCGTGTCGAACCCCACGCCGTTGTCGCGCACATAGATCACAGTCTCGGTCTCCGGGTCGGACAGCGCCCCGATCTCGATGCGGGCCTTCTCCCGGGTTCGGGTGAATTTCAATGCATTGGATATCAAGTTAATCAGGACGGTCCGCAACATGGCCTCATCGGCACTGACCACAGGAAGTTCGCCGATGCGCCAGTCGATCTGTCGCCCGGCGGTATCCGGTTCAAATTCACGCAGGATGTCGCGTACAAACCTGCTCAGGTCTATCTGTTGTACTGTCACGGCATGGCGGCCCATCCGGGAGAAGGAGAGCAGATCATCGATCAGCAGTCCCATTTTCTGGGCCGCCTCGGAAATGGCGGTCATGCAATGCCGCCCCTGCTCATCGAATACCGTTCCGGTCTTGTTTTGAAGCAGCCCGATAAAACCATCGATATGGCGCAGCGGTGCCCTGAGATCATGGGACACCGTGTAGGTAAAGTCATGCATTTCCTTGTTTGCCGCTTCCAGTTGCGCCGTGCGCCCCCGGACCAATTCTTCGAGGTTGTTGCGGTATTTTTTCAGTACCTCCTCGGTGCGTTTATGCTCGGCTATTTCGTGCTGGAGCTGTCGGGTCCGCCGGTCTACGAGCTGCTCAAGGTGTTCGGTCAGTTCATGCAGGCGCAGCTGAATGTCAACCCGCGCCAGCACCTCTTCGCGCTCAAACGGCTTGGTGATAAAGTCCACCCCGCCGGCTTTGAAGCCTTCCACCTTTTTGGCGATCTCGCCGTGCGCGCTGATGAAAATCACCGGAACATTTTGACTCTTTTCGTTGGACTTGAGACGGCGGCACACTTCGTAGCCATCCATCTCCGGCATCTTGACATCCAGCAGGATCAGGTCCGGCAGCCTGGCCGACACGGATTTTAGGGCAAGGCGGCCGTTGGGGGCAGGCCGCACCCGATAACCCTGTGCTTCGAGGATGCGGCCCAAAAGCTCCAGGCTGTGCAGGGTGTCATCGACAATGAGAATATTATATTGATCTGTCTTTTGAATCAAAGGATCAATCATGACGGTCTCCATGTTTGGGGCGGTCGATTTTTTCCAGAAGCTCCAGCAAGGGACCTATTGTAAACTTTTTAACGGAGGTCTCCAATACCCTTGCCATGTGCGCATCGAGGGTTTTAATCTGCTCGATTAACGCCAGGATTCGGCCCTTGTCCAATTCGACCGCGGCATCATACAACCGCCTGAGCAGATCGGCCGGCAGGGCCGCCAATCGTTCCGGCTGTAGTTCGACCTCAGGTTCGGCCGGCAAGGCTTCTTCCCGGCTCTCTCCATACACATATTTCAGGCCGAGATGTTTACCCATCACATCGAAAATCTCATTCAAACGAAAAGGCTTGCGCACAAAATCATCGCAGCCCGCTGACAGGATCTGCTCTTTTTCCTCCTCCAGAGCGTGGGCGGTAAGTGCTGCCACGATGGTTGATTTGCCGGCCTCGGTCTTCTTGATACGTTGGGCGGCTTCCAGACCGTCCATCACCGGCATGCGGATGTCCATCCAGATGAAATCCGGTTGCCATCTGTGGAACAGTTCCACAGCCTGTTTGCCGTTGGCCGCCTCTTTCACATCAAGCCCCACTGCTGTAAGAATATCCACCAGCAACGTGCGGCTGGCCTCGATATCTTCAGCCACCAGGATACGGGGGATGTCCTGACCCGGCTCCAGCCCAATCACACGCCGTTCCGGTCTCTTCTCTTTAATATCCGACGCGCGGCCTTCCCTGATCTCCATATTAAAATAGAAAGTGCTGCCTTTGCCCTCCTTGCTGGCAACCGTGATGTCGCCTCCCATCATGCGGGCATAATCCCGGCTGAGGGCCAGACCGAGTCCAGTGCCGCTTTTTTTGGCTCTGCCGCTGGCGGTTTGCTCAAAATAGGCAAACACCTTGTCCAGTTCATGCTCGGCAATGCCGACGCCGGTGTCCGCCACCTCAACCCTGAGGCCCATCCGGTCGGCCGCCCCGTCTTCAGCGGCCACCCGCATGGCGACGCCGCCGTGTTCGGTAAATTTGACCGCATTGCCCAAAAGATTGACCAGCACCTGGCGCAGCTTGTTTTCATCGGTTACCGCATATTGCGGAACCGCATCAATGCCGATGACCTCGAACCGCAATCCCTTGGCATCCATGCTGGAGTCAAACATCTTTTCAAGGTTGCGAAGCAATGCCCGAAGGTCGAAAGTCGTGCTTTCAAAAGTAATCTGTCCGGTCTCGATTTTCGATATCCCAAGCACGTCATTGATCAATGTCAAAAGGTGTTCACCACTGCGATTGATGATATCGATGTGTTCGCGTTGTTCGTGGGGCAACGAGACATCTCTTTGCATCAATTGGGAATATCCCAGGATGGCGTTCATGGGTGTGCGCAGTTCGTGACTCATGTTGGCCAGAAAAATGCTTTTTGCCCGGTTGGCCGCCTCGGCCTGTTCCTTGGCCGCGGCGAGTTCGGCAGTGCGCTCGACTACGCGTTGCTCGAGTTCCGCGTTGAGTTTTCGGAGATCTTCCTCGGTCTTCCGGATCATCCTGATCTGTCCCTCGATTTTACGCGCCATATCAGCCAATGCTTCGCCAAAGGGTTGGAATTCGAGGTATGGCAGGGTATGGCCTGATGTGTCGTATCTCCCGGAAGCGAAACGGCTCGTGATCTCATTGAGACTATTCAGGGGCTTGTTCAAGGATGTGCGGATGAAGATAATCGTAACGATCATAACCGCGATCAGGAGAATCAATATGATAAAGATCAAGAAAAAGAGTAATTGTCGATTGCTCCTTTTGTATATTTCCGGCGTTATAGATAAAGAAACAACTCCTGAAAGTCTTTTCTGACCCCATTGTTGATGAAATATTTTGCCTGATCTGCTTATCAGATCGCCTGTTATATCTTTTTTCCTTGAAAAGATAACCTCTCCGGATTCATCTCTGATGGTCAATCGCGCAATCGATTCATCTTGGGAAACCGCTCTTCCGGTGGTCCTTATGATATCGTAATCCACCCCCCAAAATGGCGCATCAAGGGTTCCAACAAGATACTCGAGCATCTCGTTCGCTTTTTGTTCAAGTTCTCCTTCAGCGTTCCGGGACACAACCCAGTATATGGCCGTGACGGAAACTACCGAAATGAGGAAAACGGTAATGATGAGATTTACCAGTAGTCGTCGGATGATGGACCGGTTCTGAATGGCTGTATTCATTGTCATTTCCTTACGGCTCTTAGTGATATTCGTCCAAATCCGCCAATACTCCGTTTTATAATTGTTTCTCTTATGGTTCCCTTCCCATAGAAGACTTACTCGGAATGCAATAAGCGAACATACTTGGATTTGATCTCATTGGTAACACCCATTTTTCGCAGCCTATCGAGGGTTATTCGTAAAATCTTCAGCGTCTCGTCGTCCATGGTTTTTTTGGAGAGGAACAAATAGGTTGTTTTGATATTCAACACCAGCGGCTCTCCGAACATATCCAACGGCATGCCGTTGCTTTTGGCCTCGAACAGGAGGCCATATTCCGGGGCGACAATCGCATCGACCCGCTTTTTGAGGAACATGTCAAGACTTTGCTGATAACTGGTGGTATAGTGTTTCTTAATGGCCTCATCAGCCGCAAGGGCGTCATCGTAATGGGCGCCCCGCAAATGTGCCACGACCTTGCCGTGTAACGCTTCCAACGACGTATAGTCCACGCCTTTTCGACCGAAAATCACGATTCTGTCCGTACGCACGGTGGGGCCTACGATCACGGCCGCCTCTTCGATTCTCTCATTCCGATACATCATGGCCAAATCCGCGTAGCCGTTTTTGAGCTGCTCGATAATACGGGCAAACGGTGCTATTTCAGCTGCAAAGGTGAATCCGGCTTCTTCCGCGATCCGTTTCATGGTATCGTAATGGACGCCCGTCATTTGTCCGTCCTCTGTCATGAAACCAAAGGGCTTGCTCTGCATAATTGCGCATCTCAGTGTCTTCGCGTGCGCGGCTTGACTGTTGAGCATTCCGAACACAAATATTGGAAGCAGTGTGATCATGATACGGTGAACGTGTGTGATGTCTTGCTCATTATTTGACATATTCATCCCTCCCTTTCTCTGTTCAATGCGTCTTAGGTCTCCATGGTTTACCGCCGTTATCTATGTGGCAGCGCAAAGTAAAACGTCGCGCCCCGGTCCGGTTTGCCTTCCGCCCAGGTGCGGCCGCCGTGCCGGGCGACGATGCGGCGCACGCTGGCCAGCCCGATGCCGGTGCCCTCGAACTCATCGGCCGGGTGCAGGCGTTGGAATACACCATAGAGCTTGTGTGCATAGGACATGTCGAAGCCAACGCCGTTGTCGCGGACAAAAACGACGGTCTCGTTCTTTCTCTCCGACGCGTATCCGATTTCGATCTTCGCCTGCTCGCGCGGCCGGGTGAATTTTACAGCGTTGGAGATCAGGTTGACCATCACAAGGCGCAGCATGGCACGATCGCCGGTCACCATGGGCAGGTCTCCCACTTGCCAGGAAATACTCCTGCCGGCGGTCTCGGGCGTAATTTCGTCGATGACCTCGCGCATCAGTCTATTCAGGTCCACCGCCTGGCGCGACAGGGCCTGGCGCCCCATGCGCGAGAAAGAGAGCAGATCCTCGATCAACTGCCCCATTTTTCGGGTCGAGTCGGAAATGGCGTCCATGTAGTGCCGTCCCTGTTCGTCCAGAGCCGCTGCGGATTTCTTTTGAAGCAGTTCCAGAAAACCGACGGTATGCCGCAAGGGCGCCTGCAGGTCGTGCGACACCGAGTAGGAAAACGCCTCCAGCTCTTTGTTGGTTGCTTCGAGTTGCTCCGTGCGATCTGCCACCCGTTGTTCGAGTTCCTGGTTGAGCTTGCGGATATCTTCTTCCGCCCGCCTGCGTTCGGTAATGTCCACAACAAATCCTTGAAAATAGTGTAGCTCATTATTTTCATCGCGGACCGCTTTGACACTGATCATGGCCCATATAACTTCTCCGTTTTTCTTCTTAAGCCGCGTTTCGAAACCGGACAGTTCTCCTTTTTGCGCCAGAGCCTGCCATACGGTTTTCTGATCCTGGGGGCGGAGGTAGAGTTGGTGGGCGGCGTCGGTGATGGTTGCAACAAGCTCCCGTGGCGATTCATATCCCAGACTTCTGGCCAAAGAGGGGCTGGCGTCCAAAAACCGGCCTTCCGGGGTGGTCTGAAAAATGCCTTCGATGGCGTTTTCATAGATGCCGCGGTACTTGCTTTCGCTGCTCTTCAGGTCTTCATGGGCCTGCTCCAGCGCGGACGCCTTTTTTTGGATGCGCGCTTCCAGGTTTTTATTCAGCGCCTCCAGTTTGTGGGCCAGCGTCATCCGATGGTCCATTTCCTCTTTCAAGCGCAAGTGTGCCTCGATCCGGGCTTTGGCAACAGGAATGCTGAAGGGCTTGGTGATGAAATCCACCGCCCCGAGGTTC
>JASFGJ010000280.1:0-6081 GCA_050123815.1 Desulfobacteraceae bacterium | reverse complement strand
CCATGTAAAGCAAAAGGGCGGCACTTCTAAGGATAGATCTATCGGACGCCTTCACGGGTGATGAGCGCTTTTTTCTGCTCTTTGTCCTGATAGGCGCTCAAAGCCCATTGGGCTGCCTGGCGTGTCGGAAAATGGCCTATACGAACCAGATGCCAGGCGCGGGATTTCGCATCGGTATCCTTAAAAATATACGCTTCGTACCCTTTGCGGGATAACCGTTCCATCGCGCTTTCTGCGTAATTCTTGTTGCGGTAGGCGCCGACCTGGATGGTGAATTGCGGGTCTGCAGACGGTTTGGGCTTGGCCGCTTGTTTGGCTTCGGGTTTCGGCTCGGACGCGCTTGGGGCGCTGCTCTGCTCGGATTGAGCCGGTTCTTTTTTCGACATCGGATCCGGTGTGTCCTGTTGCGCCGTTTGGTTTTCAGGTTCCGATTCAGCGGCCGGTTCTACCGTCGTTTCGGGCTGCGCCGGAGGTGGTTCGGGAGCCGGCGGTGCTTTGGAATCCTGCGCATCGCTCCGGTCTGCGGGCGTTTCGACCGCATCCTGTTCCACAGGTTCCGGCGCCGGCAGCTCTTGTGGTGTCATTGGCGTCTGTTCAGTCGATTGGGGCGTTGGCGCCGGATCGACTTCTTGAGCTTGGGGTGCGGGTGCCGTTTGGGTGTCCGCTGTGGGTGTTTCTTCCTTGGCAGCGGTCATCGTTGCTTGCGGTTGCGCTGCTGGGGGTGGTGGAATTTTGGACCGATGAATGGTATTGACGGACGCTGTTTGTGGTATTTGGGGGATCTTGCCTCGCACGGGAGGAGGCGGAGCTTCGGTCACGGGACGATTGACGGTGACGAAGACCGACCAGCCAGCTGCAGAAATCACACCAACCAGAATGATTAACCCAATCCAAATGAAAAGACGTTTGCTCATTGCCGACCCTTTTATAGCTTCCACACAGTTTCTATCATTGCCCGCAGTCTGGAAACGGATCTTTTTCAGCCGTTTGCCATGGTGAACCGTGCTGCGGGGAAATTCAAACCATAAAAAGCAAATACCCTGCCAGCAAGGCAAATGACAAGTATTTTCTTAATTCTTTGATGGTTATCCTTTCGGTTCGATTTCCGGTCCTGTCAAAAGTGACAAAAAACGGCGTTTTTCAGGCCCAATTTTGCTGTATTCTGCAAAGAGCTCATGCCGCGGGGCTGTTGTGAGGGACAATTCAGGGTCAGTGCTGCTACAGACACATGTAGTGAACGGCCATTGGAGAATCCGGTCGAACCTCCTGCCCCAGGCTGAAAAACCCCCTGCCTTCCAGTAGGAGCTCATCTCTTCGTAGATAAAGCATTTTATGGCCCCCAGGGTAAACATAAGTGCCGTTGGTGCTCTGATCGATCAGGATGAACTTGTCCTTACGAAACTCAATGCGAGCGTGCAGGCGCGATACTTCAGGGTTGTTGATCACCAATCGATTGCTTTGGTTCCGACCCAACGTAACAATGGGGTTCTCCAGATCGATGCTGACATGTTGACGCTCAAGCTTCAGGGTCATCAACGTGTGCTGCCTGGAGACCGGTGCGACCATTTTACTGACGTTGTTTCTCATTATGGTCAACTCTTCCGGTTGCCCCCAGGTGATTTCGAATATGTCCATCAAGCGCGCTTTGCCTTTTACGCGGGTTTGGTCCACCATCCGCGCTGTGGCGCTGTGCTTTTTATTCAGCATCCGAACCGTCTGACGCGATGTGATGATCTGACCTGCTTTGGCTTGAGCCGTCATGCGGGCGGCAACATTGACGGCGTCTCCATACAAATCGTCGTCTTCCTCGATAACCGGTCCAATATGAAACCCAATTCGCAAACGCAGATTGTTGGACTTGAGACGTCTATCCATGGCCATCGCTTCATGCAATCGGACGGCAGCTATGGCCGCGGCATCAGCAGACACGAAGCGACTCATGACGCCGTCGCCGATGGTTTTAATCACCTCGCCGGCATTTGTGCGGACCACGGCCTTCATTACATCGATGGAGAGCGCCACCAGGTTTCTGGCGGCAGTATCCCCCAGACGATCGTACAATCGCGTGCTGTCCGCGATATCCGCAAACAAAATGGCATTGGATGAGCCCTGGGCATGGTCCATCGATCCGTCCCCTGTTGCATGAATCTGCAATAATGAGTTGGTATTAAATCATTATCATACAATGGATATCTGCTGGATGACAAGCCACAGGAATAGATTTCGTATGATAATACAATGCAGATCGCATCGCTGAGATAGGTTCTATTCTTGTGACGAGCCGGTCAGGTATTGAAGTCAAAAGTCGTCTGTTTCATGGGCTCAATGTTGGATGGTGCATTGTTCTTAACGGAATTAACCTGTTTTGACACCGGATGGTATACGAAGTCACGATGAACGCTATCGTTCAAAATTCTCAGCAATTGCTCCGGGTTCCGGTTGGACGGATCGAGCCAGGCGCCATAGATATCCGGATGGAGGGCGGCCGGCATGCGGTGGTGCACCTTGCGGATGGATGCGCTGGCCTGGGTGGTGATGATGGTGCAGGAGCGATACGCTGCGTTGTCGTTCGCTTTATCCCGCCAGCTCTCCCACAGACCGGCAAATGCAAACGGGTTCTTGTCGGGCAGCGTGATGAACACCGGCTGTTTATTTCCTTTGGCCCCTTGCCACTCATAGAATCCGTCCGCCAGGACCAGGCAGCGGCGATGCTTGAAGGCGTTTCTGAAACTGGGTTTTTCCGCCACGGTTTCCGCCCGGGCGTTGATCAACCGGCTGCCGATACGTGTGTCTCTAGCCCAAAACGGCACCAGCCCCCAATGAAATTTGTCCAGGATGT
This sequence comes from Desulfobacteraceae bacterium, assembly GCA_050123815.1. Taxonomy (GTDB): domain Bacteria; phylum Desulfobacterota; class Desulfobacteria; order Desulfobacterales; family Desulfosarcinaceae; genus JARRKU01. The sequence goes on along the minus strand of JASFGJ010000280.1, from coordinate 3,242 downwards.
TTTTTCCCTCCTGACGAAAGATCACCAGAACCTCCTGGGACGGAGCGACATTGAAACTCTCGGTGGCGCTGCAAGCCATTTTGTCGATGGGAAAGCAGGATTGCAGCGCTTCCATCTTTCGAAAGCCGACAAAACGACCGCACATAGCATCTCCTCTCTCAATGGAACACATTTGGCCCAACCCGACCTATCCAAATAGGTAATACGTGCACCAATGATTTACAAGCAGTGTTGATAAAAGTAGCCAATTTTAATTGATTATCTTTAATATTGACACGACATTTCCATCTTAATACATTAGGCGTCCGTAGAGTTTACATTTCCATTCTTGCTCTAAGGCTCACTCCAGACCATCAGGTCTATGGTCTCTGTTGATAATTCGAATCAGCTATTCATGATAGCCCAAAATGAATAGAAGCTGTTTGCAGTAAACCGTAATGGCTACTGCCATCAACTGCGTTATGCATATGCAGTGCAGATTCGACAAACAGCATGCGGAAAAATTGGATTCAGGATTCGCGCAAAAACAAATTTGCATTGTTAAGCGTTGAGGCGCCTGCCTGGCAAGGCGTGAAAGCACCCCGAAACCACAACAGGATCTTCGACCGGAATATCGTAATATTTCAAGCTTTCGTAGCGCAGCCAGGCAGGATGCACCGGCGCTTAAAAATGTGAAGTTATTTTTACGCGAGCCCTTAACAAAGGATAACCAGCCATGGGACTTGTAAAACCTCCAGGACCCGTTTGCAGTTCCACATTAAAATCTGCATATGTTGATTCCGGTACGCTATGCCGGGGGCAGTCTCCCCTTCCGGGGATTGTTGGCCTGAATCTTACACTCCCGCCTGAAGAGCTAAAGCGAATCCTTGTTCCATTGTTAGGCAAGTGCGAATTTTATAAGGTTCTTTCCGCATTGACACCCGGCGACAGGGAAGGCGGCTATTATTGGAACTATGGCTACAAGTATTGCATGCGATTTAAAAATTCATCACTCGTTCGAGATCCAAAGGCCGCGCGATGGGTGGATTGCGTTACCATAAACCTTCAAAGGCAGATCTTGTCAAAATGCATTTGTCACGGAAGTAATCTGGCAAAAATCAAGGATTGTGCCTATGCTACTCATGCAAGTGTGTATACTGATTGCGGGATTTGTGAAATTAATAAGTCATTGATTACCCAGTTCAAGGTAGTATTTATTCCCGATTCAAAAGATCTGTGGACAAAAGCCGGTTTCGATCAGGTTAAAAAGACATTGCGGGATTGCTTTTTTCGCCCATGGCTTTTTTCGGCGATTATTGATCGATATACGTCATGGTATGACTTGAAAGAAGGAGAACTGGCAAGCGCGCTGGTGAAGCTGGCCTTGGCAGATCCGGCAAACAACTACAAAATGGTACTGGGTGTAATGGAGATGCTTTCCAACACCTTCGATGACGATGACGTCGCTGAAATGTTCGTTAAGAAGCTATCCGATGAAGATCTTCTTAAACTATCCAAAACAGGGGACGGCCGCCGTATCCTCTTTTTAATGAAATCGGCCATGGAGAGCGGCTATACATCTAACTCCGAAAAGACGCAGATAATAAGGATCGGTAATTTGTCTCGACGATAAGAATGACCTGTGGTTGGTAAATAAACTATATTTGCCAAGCATGATATCAAGCATTGCTGTTGAGACAAGGCGCCCAACAAAAGAAAAGACCACCCATTCAGAGGACGATTGAATGCGGAAAATCGGATTGCAAATCCTTGGCGGCATCCTCGCGATCGCGTTGATCTGGGGATGGTATGTAACGATCTATGTACCAAAACGCTTGATCAACCATGCGGTTGAGACGACCATCAACGCTTCAACCAGGTGCGAATTTGAAGACGAATGGATCGATGCGGATGCAACGCCATTACGGTTATACGAGTCGAAAGGCGGGTTGGCCTGTCGCCGTATCGCCTTGAACGATACCGAAATCGAAATCTGTCAGCGATCGTTGATTCAAACAGCTCGAAATGCCGGCGTTCGACCGTTGAAGCAAAATCAACTGAAAATACAGGTCCGAAGTCAGAAATATCATTTCAATGCCGATTCCATCATCGATGTCGGAGGCAACAGGATCGCCGCCGCTGACAGAGACATTGCGGTTGCCTCCTCCAAGACCCACATCTACATAGGATGGGTCCGTCAACTGGATCCCGCGCAGCAGTCTGTCATAACCTTGAGGGTCATTGACAACCGTAAGGGCACTCAACGACTAGAAAAGCAAATCTATCGCACGGCCTGCTGCCTTGTCAATCTGTCGATGTATTATGATCAAAATCGCTCCAAATTACTCTTCACATGGAACAATTGGCGCTACCCGGACCATAAAAACATCTTCTTTGCCGTATTGGATGTATACAAGCTGTTGCATGACAACCAGATGCTTGTTCCTATTCAACTTGTATTTAATGATAAATGGGATAAGCGAAATCCATATTTTCTGAACGACAACGACAAGATCTATCTGATATACACAACAGGAGATCATTGGGGATGGCTGGCCTACTCGGGCAGGCAGCGCATTGGCGTTTATACGATGGATGACGCGATTCAACCTGTAGACTATCGTATTATCGCCGCACGGAATCCTTTGGGTAAAGTGCTGAAAATAGAAAACGGTTATTTGTGTTATCAAATGTTGTCACAGGATGCATCTCGCGTCGAGGAATTAAGAAAAATAGATATAAGCAAAACGTTTCAAGCACGCTAACGCGTTACTTTAGACCATACGATATATCGCCGGCATCCCCGCTACTGTTTAGATGCCAAATGCTTGCGGTAAGCCATCATCAGTTTTATTTCATCGTAAGTGTAACTATCTCCCAGCTTATTTTTTACCGCTTTTAGAGAGTTGTCCGGGCCGTGGGCAATTGCGTCTTCAATCACGCCTTGTTTTTCTGGTGAGAGCAACCTGTTGATATCCAGTTCGCCATTTTCGACAAAAAAGCATAGGTGGCCCTGGATGGTGGATTCCACAAGGCCTCTTTCTTTTGCTATGCGGTCAATTGGCAATCCCTTATTGAACATAGCAAAACTGATTTGTTTGGTGTCCGCATCGGGTGTCGGCCTTTTTGGGGATGTTGTTTTTCCCGGCGCCTGTTTGGGTTCCGGCAGCATCACCTTGTCGATTCCGTGTTCTTTTCGATAGGCCACAACAAGTGCCAAAAGTTCTTCACCATACTTTTCAAGGGTTTTCTTGCCCACCCCA
>JASFGJ010000279.1:0-6097 GCA_050123815.1 Desulfobacteraceae bacterium | reverse complement strand
CATGTCCAGATCCATATCCGCGATACGGGCTGCGGAATCTCCGAAGAAAATCTGACCAAAATATTTGATCCGTTTTTTACTACCAAAGGGGTAGGCAAAGGTACCGGCTTGGGAATGAATATCGCTTACAACATCATTCAAAAACACAAAGGCGATATCCAAGTGGAAAGCCGGGTTGGGCAAGGAACCACGTTTATCATCAGCCTGCCCGTGGATGGACCGGGAGATGAGGGGGCGGAAAATGAGGTGATAGACGGAACGTATATTCCGGAGTCTTCCTCTGATCATCAGACGGCTGTGCAGGTATAGATTAATGAACTTAAAGTACCCACATACATTGCTGCTTGTCGATGATGAGCTGTCCATTCTCAAATCCCTAAAAAGACTTCTCCGTAAGGAGAAGTATCAAATACTTACCGCTACCAATGGACGCGAAGCCCTCGATGTGCTCGCTCACACCGACGAGGACGTGTCACTAATCATCTCCGATCAACGCATGCCCGAAATGTCGGGAGCCCAGTTCCTTGCAGAGGCTGTCAATATCGCACCCGATTCGGTTCGGTTTCTCTTGACCGGCTATGCCGATTTAAATGCCGTGGCAGACGCCGTAAACAAAGGCAGGATTCATCGATACATCACCAAGCCCTGGAATGATGATGAGATTAATGAATTGATTCGCATGGCGTTGTCTCAGGTTGAACTGCGCAAGGAAAACAAGCGCTTGACCGAATTGACCGAGCGGCAAAATGCCGAGTTGGCAGAGCTGAACAAAGACCTGGAGAAAAAGGTGCAAGAGCGCACTTGGGCATTGCAGGTTCAGAATAAAATGCTCAAAGGCGCGAACGTGTCGTTGGAAAAGAGCGTCATGAATGTGATTCGCCTGCTCTCGTCTCTTGTGGAATACAGCAATGCCGGATTGAGCCGCTATCTGAGAAAAACTGCTGAATTTGCAAAGGAGATCGCTTGCGAAGCCAATCTGGATGAGCAGGAGCGGAATCAGATAGAAATGGCCGGACTGGTTCATGATATCGGCCTTCTGGGTATGCCCGATCATATGGTGGGCAAAGATTTCAAGGCCATGAACAAGAAGGAATTTGGAGCGTTCAGCCAGCATCCGATGGTGGCGAGCCTGTCTCTGGCATCCATTGAAGGTTTCAAAGAGATTTCCGACATCGTCTCCTGCCACCATGAGCGCGTCGACGGCAGTGGCTTTCCGAGAAAGCTCACCTCCAAGCAAATTCCCGTTGGCGCTAAGATATTGGCCATCGCAGCGGACTACTGCCTGATGTTGCATCTATGGCCTGATGATGTCAGGGATTTAATGATCCATGCCCGCCGCTATCTTGGCCGGGATACGCTTTCGGCCATGGATATTACAGACGCTTCCATGAAAATCGAAATCGCCGAAAGCATTATTCGCGAAGGCGCCGGCACTTTCTACGACCCCGATTTTGTAAGGTTTTTTTTGCAGACACTGGATCGTAAATACCCGAAACCGGAAATTTTTCTTGTCAAATTGCAGGCCTTGAAAGAGGGCATGACAATCATGCAGGAGCTGCGCCTCAAGGACGGTAGATTGCTGCTCAACAAAGGGACGATACTGAACGAGCGATGCATCCAAAGCATCAACAATGTCGGTATGAGCAATTTGACGGATCATCAAATTCAGGTTGCCTGGCCAACTCAGGCAAATCAGTCAGAGGCAGACCATGGATCGTAGCCAGATCGTCGCAAAGATCGAAAACGTCAAAAATCTACCGACACTTCCAAGTATTGCCTTGGCTGTGAACAAGCTGCTCAAGGATTATGATTCTCCAATGGAAGATTTGGTGGCTTTGCTTGAAAAGGATCAGTCATTGGTGATGAAGATCCTGCGATTGGTTAATTCGTCCTTTTTTGGGTTTAAAAGCAAGGTCAAGTCCGTTGCACACGCAGTAACCCTGCTGGGTTACAACACCGTACAAAATGCGGTCATTACCGTGTCGGTCATCGAAGCGCTCACGTTGAAAAACAAGATAGAGAACTTTGAGATCGATGATTTTTGGAAGCATTCGATCAGTGTCGCGGCAATGAGCAAATTTATTGCGATGCATACCAAGCTATCCCCTCCGGAGGATGCATTCACATCGGGACTGCTGCATGACATTGGAAAAATCATCTGGGCCAATTTTTTCCCGGACGAACTGGTTCGCATCTTACAGGAAATAGAGAAAAACCATGTGACATTTTGCAAAGCTGAAAAGGCCCTCGACTTGCCGACCCACAGCATGCTGGGAAGTGTTTTGGCAAAGCGTTGGATGCTGCCGGCGGCAATGGTTGAGAGCATAAAATATCATCACTCCCGGAAAAACGGGATGTCCAATGGTCATTTAAAGGACGTTGTTCGCATGAGCGACAGAATTGTTCACATGGCGGAAGGTGACAATGGTCATCATCTTGAACTTGAATCATTTGAAAGCAACGTTCAAGATTCTGCAGTAAAATTTTTCCGGAAAAATCCGGATTGGCTCAAAACCATTTCCAGCGAGATGACCAAAGCGTGTGAATTTTTAAAGCAGGAGTAACCATTATGAGCACTCACCAGCACACGGTGTTGTGTGTCGATGATGAGCAAAGCATTATCAATTCGATCAAACGTCTGGTAAGGAAAGAAAATTACCGCTTGATAACGGCCAATAGCGGGCGGGACGGTTTAAACTTGTTAGCGGAAAACGACGTGCAGATCGTTATTTCCGACCAGCGCATGCCGGAAATGAGCGGCACCGAATTCTTAAAAGAAGTCAAGGAGCTTTACCCGCATGTGTTGAGAATCATTTTGTCCGGATACACGGAGGTCGATTCCATTACCGAGGCCATTAATGAAGGCAGTGTTTACAAGTTTTTTTTAAAGCCATGGAACGATCACAATTTGAAGCTCGAAATTCGCCAGGCGCTTGAGCAGTATGACCTGATACAGGCCAACAAACATCTTCATGAAAAGGTGATCGCCAAGAACAATGAACTCAAGAGCATCAATGAAAACCTTGAAGCGGCAGTAAAGGAGAGAACCCAAACGCTTGAGGTCCAGAATCAAGCCCTGCAATTGTCTCAGGCCGTCCTGGAAGAGCTCTCCCTGCCGATTTTGGGAGTCAGTCGGGAAATGATCATCGTGTTGGCCAACAAGGCGGCAAAGGCACTTGAACTGGCGGATCACCCGTTGAATGTCGGGGACAGTCTGGATGTCTACTTAAAAGACGGCGCGCATGATTGGATTTCCGGACATTTTGGGAGTGATGATCATATGCAGCTCGAATGTGAAGGCAGGAATGCCAAACGATTCAAGATGGAACTGATACCGCTGGCCGGACGATTCAGGGGAAAAGGGCTGATTCTGACCTTGGCACCCGAAGCATCGGTTTTGGCCGGATAACATAGCACCATCGCTTGAACAGGACAACACAAGGCAAAAAGGCTTAGGCATATGGCGGAACTGGATAGGGAGCGCAACAAATTAATTGTCAAGTTGGTCTACTACGGGCCGGCGCTCAGCGGCAAAACCACAAATCTTTTGCGTCTGCACGACATTCTCGAAGGGCGCCATTGTGGTGAGTTGATGACCTTTGAAACAAAAGGGGACCGCACCCTGTTTTTCGATTTGCTGCCTTTGGTGGTCCGTTCGGACAATGGCTTTACCGTGAAGATCAAGTTGTTCACCGTGCCGGGACAGGTCGCGCATGATGCCACGCGCAAAGCGGTCTTGTCACGGGCCGACGGCGTTGTTTTTGTTGCCGATTCACAAAACAGTCAAGCACTTAGCAATTTTCAAAGCTTTGAAAATCTGGAAAAAAATGCGAGACGGGTGGGGCTGGATTTTAAAAAGATGCCGCTCGTTATCCAATTTAACAAGCGAGATCTCGACGATATTGTCAGCGAACAAGATCTTCTCGATCGGTGGTCGCCATCTGGATTGCCAATCGTTATGAGTTCCGCCCTTCGTGGTCATGGCGTACGCCGGACGTTTCAACATCTGCTTAAAGCAACGTACCGCTGTCTTGACGATTGTTTCGATCTTAGCGACACGTATCGTTTGAATGTCACCCATTTTACCGGCGTGTTGCCGGATTAGGTGGTCTTATTATGGATATGAATGAGCATATGGAACTGGATGACTTCGATCGGGAGTATGGCCTGATCGACCTGATGCCTTCGGCATTGGCAGCCGAAGTGCTTGGAAGCTTTAACGGCAATGTGCACTTCGCTATTCTTTTACCCAATGGTGGATGCTACTTCAATGGTGATGGAACAAAAACGACCTTTTTGAATGATGCCGCGCCAAAAATAGCGCAAGAGGGCAGCGCCCTTATCCGTTCAAACGTCGGGGGCGAGGCAACGATGGTGTTTCCCTTGACACATGAGATGGATACCGTGGGCTTTCTGGTCGTTCAACAAAAACAACCCAACGCTTCTTTTGACCTGATGGCACTGGGACGGTTTGCCGTGGTATGTATCGAGCGAATGATGCATCTGAACTACCGCTTACGGCTCACCTCCGGGTTGCATGGGCAGGTCGTACAGGAGTCCTATGCCAGCTTGAAAGAAAAGGCGTCTCAGTTGCAGGCATCCGAGGCAAGATATCGATCCCTCGCTCAGAATCTCGAAGTGGAAGTAAAGCATAAGACGGAAGAGATAAAAACAACGCAGTTGGCGATGCTGCAGCAGGAAAAGTTGGCTTCCATTGGTCAACTGGCCGCGGGCATGGCCCATGAAATCAATAACCCCATCGGGTTTATTATCAGCAACTTGGTTTCACTTGAGAGATCCATGTCCGATCTTTTAAACCTCATCGAGCAGTATGACGGATTCATTCATGCATGGGAAAAAGTGGACAGCGCAAAGCAGGCGCACGAGACCTTGCATGGTAAAGTTGAAGCAATACGGCAATTGCAGCATGAGTTGGATCTTGATTTTTTAAAAGAAGATTCAAAAGCATTGATCGCAGAATCGCTCGAAGGGGGGGCACGAATCAGATCCATCGTTCAAGACTTGAGAGAGTTTTCGCACCCGAGCGTAAAGACACAGGAAGGCGTCGATTTCAATCACTGTCTGGATACCACCCTGTCGATGCTTTCAGGTAAGATACGAAATGGTGTATGCATTCAAAAAGACTATGCCGATCTTCCCGTGGTGACCTGCTATTTGCGCGAAATGAACCAGGTGTTTTATAATATCATGCTCAATGCCCTGCAGGTGATTGGGCCCCAGGGGCAGTTGATCCTGAGCACCCGCGCATGCGGCGATGGTTGGGTTGAGGTCGGCATATCGGATACCGGCCCTGGAATTCCAGCCAGGTCTATGGCACGTATCTTCGAGCCGTTTTATACCACCCGGCAGGTCGGCGAGGGCATCGGGCTCGGTCTCTATCTGGCGTACAACATCGTAAAGAGTCATAACGGAACCATTGTCGTGGAGAGCAAAGAGGGCGGGGGCAGCACCTTTCGCGTTAAGATACCGGTAGAGGGTTCCAAAGCATAAACGGGAAGTAAACCAAAAGGTTGCGGTAGAAAAAGAGCAATGGGCAATCTGGCAAATCTATTCTTGAATCAGGATGACAATCCCAAGGTTTGCGACCACCAGCCACCAGGCGGCGGCGATCCGTCGGATGCCTATACCATTCTATTCGTTGATGACGAAATCAACGTGCTCAAAGCCATGCAGCGCATTTTTCATCAGGAGTCCTACCGGCTGCTCACCGCGCAAAACGGAACGCAAGCATTGAAAGTGTTGCAGGATCGGCAACCGGTGCATGTCGTGGTGTGTGATTATCGGATGCCCGGTATGACAGGTTCCGATGTGCTGAAAAAGATCAAGGCAGAGTGGCCCAACACCATCCGGATTATGTTGACCGGCTATGCCGACGTCGACGCCGTCATGGGAGCCGTCAATGATGGGGCCGTGTATAAATTCATCACCAAGCCTTGGAACGATCATGACATACGGCTGACCATCAGCTTGGCATTGGAGCAATATGACCTGATCAAGGAGAACAGCCACCTTAAGAAAAAAAGTGCGGCCCAAAAAAGTGAAATCAAGCGGCTCAGCCAATTCGTCAACACCCATC
>JASFGJ010000278.1:0-6099 GCA_050123815.1 Desulfobacteraceae bacterium | reverse complement strand
GGTGCAATGAAAAGGTTTGTGTGGTGACAGCGTTTTTATCCTTGCGCCCCCCCCAGCCGACATCCGTTGATCTGAGCGAAAATGCCTCTTTTAGCGTTCGGGCGACATCAACCGTGTTCCACGCTTTTCGCCGCAAGGTCACAAACACATGCTCGCCTTCGCCGCAGGCAGTATAAGGCATGATTTCTTCTACCTGAAAATGCTCGGGGACAGCTTTGATTGTGCCGGCAATGCCCGGCAGATGAGCGGTCAAAAATGGCAGGCGGTTTAATGTTTGTTTCAGTGTGTTGCTGATCGAGGTTTGTGGCATGGAAACTGATCCTAAAAACTGTACCTTATCTCCAAAAACATACGGTCGTTGTCATCAATGTCGCTCAAAAGAAAACTGTCTCCGGATTGGTAGAGCACAACACCGAAAGTTGTGTTGACCGCATCATTCCAATCATAAGAGAGCGTCATCCGCTCCAAGGCACCATCCTGGCCCAGCGACCCGTAAACCATGGCCAACAGGGTAACATTCAGGGTTTCGTTTAAATAGTCCCTGGAGATCCGAAGCGCCGATTGGAATTCATCTTCCTGCGCATAATCCGGCGACGATGTCAACCGGCGATCAAAATCCAGAATGTGCCGTACGGCCCAATCCACAGAGACAGTGGTTTCATTCCAGCCGGTATACTCGATGCCCAGCAATCCATCCAGCCGGTTGAACCGCCGGTCCGTGACATTGAAAAATTGAAGATCTTGCCAGTAGGCGGCCTCGCCTTTGAGGAGCCAATTGCCCAGGGCCAGGTTGCCCGCTGCGCCCCATAAGGTTGCTCTGGCATGTTCACGCGTCAATTGTCCGGACCGCCCCATTTTAACGTGCGCGACATCGTTGAACAGGTCCGCCCAGTAAAAAGAGATGTCTTTGCCGCTGAAAATGCCGTTGAGCGCCAATGCCCATTCGGTATTGCTTCCGCCACACCCGGGTCTGTTCTCTTCAGGCGGGGGTGCTGTGGCTGGGAAAAAGTCGTGTCCATAGACAGGCGATTTACCAAAACGGATTTCGTGCAGCGCAATGGCGCTCAAATGCCACTGTGCCCAATAGCCGTCCAGGCGTGTCATGGCCACCGGCAGTCGCAGATCCTCAATATCGGTCAGGCCGGGCTCTCGCAAATCGAGCGGGTTGAGCACATCGGTGATGCGTATGTTGTCGGAGCGGCCCCATACCACGATCTGGCGTCCGGTCTTTACGTCCAGATAGCGGTTTAGCCGCCCCTGAACAAACGCTTCCGCCAGTTCGACTTCATCTTCATAGGCATTCAGAACCTCTTCGGTAAATTCGTCCCGTCCTTTCAGTGCGTATGCGAAATCGTAGAACAGTTTCGTCCCGATCAAAAGCCGCCAGTGCGGCATGACTTTCGCGTCCAGGTCGGTCCGCGCTTCCGTACGGCAGCGAGACAACCCGCGCCAATCCGTCTCTCCGGTTTCCGGCGGATCGTGGGCGAAATTCCATGTGGCGCCCAGCTTAAGATAGCCGTCCAGGCTGGCCGTAGACACCGAATCCTTCGTGTGATCCGCTTCGGCCTCCGACGGCTCGTCATCTTCGAATGGTGGATCGATCACCGCGTCGTCGAATCCTTCCAGGACATCATCGATTTGAGAATCCGATGCGTTCTTTTTTTCTTCCTCAAAACCTTCGATAATGTTATCCAAGGCCTCCTCGGCATAGGCGATGTCTGTTGAAAAAAAGAATAAACTAAGTGTGAGAATGAGAGATATTTCTAAGACGTTTCGAAGATTTTGCATTATTGTTGCTTTATTTTATAAGCCCGATTCCATTCGTCGTGTCGTAAACATGTCGAAGTCCAGCGGTTGGTCGAATTTGACATTGTTCAAGCGCAAAATGGTCTTGTGGATAGTCTGTTTGCCGAGCCGTTTCCAGACATGCATCTCTGTTCCAACCCAGATGCCTTCGATTTTTTCCAGTGCTTTGACCTCCATGTATTTAAGATAGCTTTTGTTATGGACCCAGCTGACACCGCGGACAATATAGTAAATGTCCTGGCGAACAAAGAGCAGGGACTTGGAATAGCCGGTTTCGTCCATCACCTTTTCTGAACGCGGTATCGATTCAATAACCCACACCTTATGATCGTCGACCGCCATCTCCTTTTTAAGGAAAAAGTCGTAGTCTTCCAGCTTGCGATCCGTCATATCCGAATAATTCAGATCCGATCCCATGAAACTGCCGCTTTTGTCGCTCGTAGCGATACGTTTGGTTTTGCGAAGCGCCGGCAGATAGAGCCACTGGTCGTCGTCGCGGCCCGGGTCGTCGTAGTCATAGGTCAAAAAAGCAGTGTCCTTTACATCCGCCGGGTGAAGAAAGAACATCATGCTATAGGTATCTTCGCCTTTGTCTTTCATGAACGTTTGCAGACGGCGCTGGCGCTGCTTGCCCTTCTTGTCGATCAGTATCATCGCCATTTCCGCCGTCCGGTTGTCTCCGTCGTCCCGATCCTGCACTTTTTGCATGATTTCCCGCGCCGTGGCGTCGTCCGCATGGGCGGTCCCCATGAAGGCCATCAATCCAATGAGCGTCCATACGATAAATATTGTGAATTTCATATCTCTCCTTTCAAGTTATGCGGCGGTATCGAATCGTATTCGGTCGTCAACGGTCTGTTGCTTGTTGACCAAGACCATCAGGGCCGGGGCAAGAAAATAGTCCGCCAGCAGGGCCGCAATCAGAGTGATGCCCGTTAAAAACCCAAAGCGGATAATGTTGTTCAACGTGGAAAACATGTAAATAAAAAATCCCAGTGACAGCACGATCGTCGTTACCAGCATCGCCCGGCCGGTGGTATGCAATGTCTTGAAGACCGCCAGGCGCGGGTCGCCGGTGGCTTCATAATAGCGTCTGAAATTGTGCATGAAGTGAATGGTGTCATCCACCGCCAATCCGATGGCGATGCTGGCTACCATCATGGTGAACATGTCCATGGGGAATCCCAACGCCCCGATAATTCCAAGTGTCAGCAGGATGGGGACCAGGTTGGGGATCATGCTCAGCATCCCGATCCGCACGCGGCCGATCAGAAGAACCATCAAGATCGTGATTACCGCCATGGCAATGGCGTAGCTTTTGGTCAAGCTTGTGATGGTATTGCTGATGGTGCGGGCCAGCAGGCTGATCATACCGGTAACGTCGTAGTGCAGATCGGGAAATTTTTCGTCAAAATAACGTTTGCACATTTTTAAAAATGGGGCATGGTGCACGGCATCTTTAAACGGGAATTTCATGGTAAAGCGCACTTTGGAAAATTGGCTGTCCACAAAGTCTTCCAGATCATCAGAGCCGCTGTTTTCAAAAAGGAGAAACTCCTGGGCGATCAAGTCGCGGTCATCGGGAACCGTATACGCATCGCTGCGATTTTCATTGAGGGCCTGATTGATCTCTTTGAGGATGGCGGTCAATGTAAACGCCTTGCCCACATAGTTGTCGGCATGCCGCATTTTTTCCACGACCGGTATGGCCGCCTCCAATTGTTGCAGTCGATCCGGATCATACCAGCCGTTTTCTTTTTGTGTGTCCAACACCACCTCAATGGTCATGGAACCTCGCATGATGCGGTCGATCGCCTCGGTGTCCTTCCGAATGATATTGTCTTTTGGAAACCACTTCAACGGGTGATGCGAAAATCGGATTTGGGTTGCACCGGCAACCGAGAGCAGGATAATGACAGTGCTTGCCATGATGATTTTGCGTGGGTTGTCGGTGGCGATACGGCTGATGCTTTCCAGCAGGCGGTCGATGCGCCGGTTGTATTCCGAGGATCCCATCGAAGCGCCGGCCTTGATAGGCGAGACAGCTACCAGGGCGGGAAGCAGGATCACGGTATAGACAAATGAGAGCATGACCCCGATGCCGGCGAAAATTCCGAGATCCGCTACCGGAGCCACATCGGCACCGATAAAAGAGACCAGCCCGGCTGCCGTGGTGATGTTGGTCATCAAAATGGCCAGGCCCGAGTGCCCCATGGCATGGACAATGGCATCGGATTTGGCATCTTTTTTGTGCAGGCGCTGGTAGAAGATGGACAGAATGTGCACGGACGTGCCGACCCCTACGGCAAGCACGAATGAAGGCAGCACCTGGGTTGGTATCTTGATGGCGGTACCGGCAAGCGCCATGAGGCTCAGGGTTGAAAGAAACGACACCGCCACTACCAGCAGCGGCAGAACGATTCCCGATACCCGGCGGAACATAAGAAACAGGGCCGCCGCCACCATGGCGACCACGAGGACCATAAATTTGCGCATGTCCCGGATCATGGACCATTTGAGAAAGTGGGTGACCACCGGTGTTCCGGCCAGATAAATCGTCAGCCCCTTGGATCTGTACTTGTCGACGATTCGATTGACGGCCATGACAATGGCCGTGTTCTGTGCATCGCTCAGAAAACGGCCGTTTGCGCCCCCATCTGTCGATGCGCCAATCTCCTCCTCGTCGAATCCGTCGAGAACCTCATCGGTCGACACTGCCGAGGCCGTGGCCAGCGACCGCACGATCAGGGTCGTGCAGCGGCCGTCTTCGGACAGCAGCATATTTCGATACATCGGGTTGGCCATCGCCCGTCTTTTAATATCCTGCAGATCGTTTTCGCTTCGAGGCCAGGTCTCCAGCAAATCTTCGACAATCAACGCATCGCCGTTGCCGCGCGTGTTGCGCGCATTGATCAAACTGGTGACATCATCGAGGTAGGGGACATTGGCCTCCAACGCTTTGTGCAGCGATTTGAGGGTGTTCAGAAATTGGAAATCAAATATCTTGTCCGACTCTATGGCAACGATAATCACCTCGTCACGACCGAATTGATCTCTGAACTGATTGTAGGTCAACAATGCGGGATCATCAGGGTGCAAGAATCCTTCCATTGAGGTGTCCAGTTTTACTTTAGGCAGCTGCGAGAACAGGGCACCCATCACAACGGTTGTTATGAGAAGGGTTTTAAATCGATGGGTATAAAATTTTTGGGCCAGGAGCGAGAAACCGGTTTCAATGCGATTGCGAATGTTAGGCATGCAGTATCTTTCTATCTATCGGCCAGATGTGGCGTCAGGCAGCGGCGAAACCAGTTGCATCGCTGCAGCATATTGATATCCTTTGAATAATGGCAACAATCTGTCGATTGATGCGATGCATGTTGCATTTATATGGACATTGTCAAACAGTTTTTCGACTACTCTGCAGGCCGAAACAGAAACAGATAGATAAAGTTCGGGTTTAAATCGCGTGCTTCAACACCGCCCAGTTCATCTTCGATTTGATTGAACAGTTGTTCCAGAGCCAGGCCCATTCGCTCGCTGATTTCATAATCATGCAACCCGCTGCGTTTGGCCAGCCAAGTTAGAAAACGTTCACGCATTTGCCGGCGGATTTGGCGAGGCTTGGTATCCGGCTCCCAAAGCGCGTTGAAAAAAACGCGAAATTGTTGCAGCGTTAACGGGTGTACCATCTTCGGGTTGCCCGCCATTTCAAGGTAGTGGTTTGCCCACAACGTGAGAATCAGGTTTTGCGATGTGAGAATGTCATAGGAGCGGGGCGGTTCGATCTCCATCAATGCAAGCAGGTCGTCGAATGCGGTGATGGATTTTAACACCGCTTCGGTATTCTGGATGTCATCATAGGTCGCAAATTCGCGATACAAGACGCCTGTGGCATAATTGTCGTAAAACAGCGGCCGTTTGATCAACAGGCCCCCCAGCACCCCCAACCAGGATTCGCCCCAGAAGCTGAGCGGCAGTCCCTGTTTTTCAAACCAGCTGTCGTGTCGCCACTTGTCGGCTCTCCATTTCAGCGCCAGAGCGCAACCGTAACCCACCCGGAACAGATCCTGCAAATAGTGGTGTTGAATCAATGATGCGAGCCGATAGGGCTTCTGGGGGGCGGATTCCATCGCGGCTTTGTGCAGGCCGATGCTGATGAAATCGCCGGCCTTGCGGACCACCTGGCTCAACGCCGTCTTCTCGCGGATCTTTTTGCCGTCGGCGGCAATGATCTGGTTGCATAACCCGGCGAATTCGGTTTGCAGCCGCTCCAATGTGGCCCTATCCTGA
>JASFGJ010000277.1:0-6107 GCA_050123815.1 Desulfobacteraceae bacterium | reverse complement strand
AGCGGATCATCTACAACTCGAAGAACTGCCCAGCGAAAGCGAAACGAGCCAACTGGACGATGAATTAAAAAAGTTTCAAGCCAAACGAAACAAGATTTCCAAAAAAGTCGAGGATTTTAAAGAGCAACAGGCACAGAAACAAAAAGATCTTTTTTCGGAACTTCAAAAACAGTTGAAAAAGGAACTCAAAAAAGACTAAACGTTATCTGTGAAACGCAATACGTGGCTACCGTACCTGCTTTTGACGCTGACCGTTTTATTTTGGTCGGGTAATTTTGTTCTGGGCCGTGGCATCCGCGAGTTGATCCCACCCGTCAGCCTCAACTATTGGCGTTGGGTGGGTGCTTTGATGATCTTGATTCCCTTTTCCTGGCGCGCTGTCCGGAGGCAGAGAGTGCTCTTGCTCACCCACTGGAAGCTGCTGGCACTGCTTGCCCTGCCGTCCATCACCATCTTCAATACATTCATCTACACGGCGCTGCAGACCACTACCGCCATCAACACGGCGCTGGTCAATGCCATGATTCCCATTTTTATTTCCGTAATTGCCTGGGTTGCGTTCAAGGAGCGTCTGACCCTTCGTCAGGCGGCCGGCGTCTGTATCTCCCTGGCAGGGTTGGTATTCATTGTTACCCGCGGCAACTATGCCGCCCTGAAAATGCTGACCTTATCGAGTGGTGATTTTTGGACGTTAGGCGCTTCACTCTCCTGGGCCATCTACTCCGTCATGCTGCGCAAACGCCCCGCAGGGATGGATCCAATCGCATTCTTAACAGCTATCATCATCATCGGCTTATTATATGCGTTGCCATTTTATGTATGGGAGGTGTGGCATAAAGGCGCTTTCAAGCTGACTATCCCCAGTCTGGCAGCACTGGGCTATGTGGCCCTATTTCCTTCGGTGCTCTCCTATACCTTCTGGAACAGCGGCGTGGTCAAGGTGGGGGCCAATCGGGCGGGAATCTTTATTCACCTGATGCCGGTCTTTTCCGTAGTGCTGGCCATGCTGTTTTTAGATGAACGCCTGCGGCTGTTTCATTTCTTTGGTATCCTTTTGATTTTTATTGGTATCGTTCTGACGACCGTCCGATCGTTTCGCAAGGCCCCGGACTGATTCGATTAAGGCGGTTTGCTCTAACGAAATATCCGCAAGGCTTCGCCTGCAAGCTTCCGCCGCAACAGTTTGGGAGGATAGCGACGGGTCACCCGCCCTGTTTGGAGATCAAAGGTATTGATGTACAACCGGCGTCCGGGTCGGCCGTAGACGCTGATCATTACGCTGGGATCGTCATCCAGGCTTCCGGTCTGGTGGATGCCTTGGTCCCATGGGCGCGTCACGGTCACCTGCCCCGGAGTGAGGACTACCGATGCTCTCGGGGTCAGCACAGCACGACCATTGCCGACCCGCTCTTCCAAACGGTATGGAATGAGGGACAGATGACCGGCGGGACAGCCGGAAATCCCCCAACTGGTGTGATCATGAATCACGGTATGGGTGCTGGCCGGATGAAGGTAGAGCCTGAGGGAGAATCTTCTTCCAGGATCCAGGTAAAGCAATATTTCATGTACAAAGAGTCCCGGGTCCCGCAAGTCAGGCCAGGGTCGTCCTTTGGCCATGTTCTCCAACACCGGCTCGACAACCGCACGATTCAGCAACAACGATGGCAGCTGCTCCTGAAAATAAGCCATACGGTCCAGTTCAGCCGTAATGTCATCCATAGCCTTCGACCACCGGCGACAGTAGGATGCGATTTCAGGATTCATGGTCATGTTTCATACTGCAAAGTAGAAAAGGTTAAAACCGGTGATCGGTGAGGAGCTTGTGACCAGTTAATCGGTACGCCAAGTTAGGGATGAAAAGATGAATCCCCTCGAAGATCACTAACCGATCACCGATCACAAATCACCATTTTCTCGTGTTCTTCGTGGTAAAAATTAGACTTTTTGCGAATTCATCATTCTTTTATTCTGCGTATGGCGGCCCCCAGCTGCTCGAACTTGGTTTCCAAATTTTCATAACCGCGATCCAAGTGATAGACGCGATGGACTTCCGTTGTATTTTCAGCCACGAGTCCGGCCAGGATAAGGCATGCGCTGGCACGTAAATCCGTGGCCATCACCGGTGCGCCGGAAAGGCGACCCACTCCCTTGACCAAGGCGGAATTGCCCGAGATTGTCACATCGGCTCCCATGCGCCGCAGCTCGCTTACATGGATGAACCGATTTTCAAAGATTGTTTCGGAAATCAGACTGGTGCCTTGAGCGACACTCATCAACACCATGAACTGCGCCTGCATGTCCGTTGGAAATCCTGGATAGGGAAGTGTTTTGACGTCGACACTGGCAATTGTGTCCGATCCTTGCACCCGTAGAGATTTATCATGAACATCAATATGAGCGCCGGCCAGACGAAGTTTGTGCATGATCGTTTTAACATGTTCCGGTTCAGCGCCCTCGATGGTTACATCGCCGCCGGTCAACGCCGCGGCGGCCATGAAGGTACCGGTTTCGATCCGATCGGGGATGATGTGCGCCGATATGGGTTTTAAGCTTTCAACGCCGTGGATCACGATCTCCGACGTGCCGGCGCCTTCGATGCGGGCGCCCATCTGATTGAGGATGTCGGCCAGTGCGATGATTTCAGGTTCTCGCGCCGCATTGCGCAATACCGTTGTCCCCCGGGCCAAAACGGCAGCCATCATAATGTTTTCCGTACCGGTCACGGTAACCACATCAAAAAAGATGTCCGTTCCAACCAGTTCGTCGCAGGAAGCTTCGACATAACCGTGAGACAGATCAATTTTTGCTCCAAGCCGCGCCAAACCTCGCAGATGCAGATTGATGGGTCGGGCTCCGATGGCGCATCCACCGGGCAAGGAGACACGAGCACGTTTCAACCGCGCAACAAGCGGCCCGAGCACCAGGATAGAGGCGCGCATCTTGCGCACCAGGTCATACGGCGCTTCATGGTTGTTCAGTCCCCCGGCATCCACAACGACCTTGTCGCCGCTCATCTCGCATGCGGCCCCCAGATGGTTCAGCAGATCCAATGTACTGCGGATATCGCGCAGGTTGGGCACGTTGGTAAATGTGTTGGGCCCGTCACACAGCAGTGCGGATGCCAAAATGGGCAAGGCAGCGTTCTTGGCACCGCTGATCCTCACCCGGCCCTCGAGTCTTCTTCCACCCTGGACTTGTATTTTATCCATGCAAGACTGGCTCCTCGTATATCAAAAAGGGTTTTTGGAAAAAACAAAGCGTTTTTCGCATATGACAAGCACATGTGAAAAACGCTTTTATACAAATTCAATGGGTGCGTCGGCGATCAGTGGTGGTCACCGCCGTCTTTGCCCTGCATGGTGTCGACCACGGATTTAATGATGCACCAGGTCATTCCCATGCCGATCACGCTCAGCGCATACCACAGGCCCCCGTGAAACACGATGTGGCCCATATCCCATACCCATTCAAAGCTGATATATGGTAGCATTTTCGGTCCTCCTTATGCCTCTGCCGCCCGGCCTGCGTCCGATTCGATGTCGATGGGGTTCAACTCTTGTTCCTGCGGAAAGATCGGCAGGTAGCGGTAAGAGATCATGATCAGGATCACGCCATAAGCAACGGGCAGTATGGTGGTCGCCACCTCCTGCCAACTCGGGATGTAAAGGGCCCAGGTATCAAAGCTCATCACCGGAACCGCCATGGTTTGCAGCACCATGACCCAGCGATTGAGCGATACGCCGATAATGCCCAGAACAATGGCAATGACCCGCAAGGGTTGATTTTCACGGCTGGATTTAAAGATCAGGATCAAACCGGGCACGACACCGCATAGAATGATTTCGGTAAACCAGATCCAATGGCCGTACAACGCGTTGTCTTCGAAAAAGAAGGTCCAATTAAAACCCTGCGCAGGAGCGGTTTTGTACATCCAGTAAAGGGAATCGGCGCCCTTGGCAAGGGTATAGGTGATAATCATCCAACCGGATATCTTGGCCAACAGGTAGATCACATTGTCCTTGACCAACTTCTTTTTCGTAATTTTTTCGGTCAGCCATGTAATGAAAAGAGTGAAGCACGGGCCGTAGGCTGCCGCCGACCAGGTAAACAGAAAAAAGGTATAGGGCCAGATCAGAATATGTTCACGATAGGCAAAGGGCCTGCCGAACAGAACACCGGCAACCCCCCCCAGCGATCCCTGATGGAAAAAGGAGAGAAAAGCACCGGTCGCCGCGAAGACCGCCATGGCACCGTGCATGTTGTGCGCCAGGTGATGGAAAAAAGGCACTTTGTCGATCTGCCGATTCTCCAGAATCAGCGGAATATACTCGATGGTCAGGACCGCAAAGTAGCACGAGAGGCAAAAGGCCACTTCGGTGAGCATGGAGTGCACATTGGCATGCCAGAAGATAAACCAGTTGCGCAAGGGCTGCCCCACATCGATGGCCAGGATCAGCAGAGCCGAACTGTAGCAGATAAATCCGATCAGTACGGCATAGTTGATAATGTTCTTCAATTCGTCTTTGCCGACGATATACTTGAGCAAGCCCGAGAAAAAAGCACCGCCACCCAAGGCGATCACGGCCAGGTCAGCCCAGATCCACAGGGCAAAGCCGTAGTAGTCGTTCATGTTGGTCTGGTTCAAGCCTTTGATCCAGCACAACAACATGGCATAAACGCCCCAAGCCAAAACAGCGCCGGCGACGGCCAACCAGAATAGAAATTTACCTAGGGAACACCGTTTGACGCCCTCGGGTATCAATGCAGAATCCATAAGGTTTGTGCTCCTTGCTTGTTACTAAAAATTATCGAACTTAGTGTCCGGACTCATCGCCATGACTGCCGGGTTTTCCCTGGACCTGGTAGTTGTCGCCAGCCTTGCGAACCCATTCGCGGCTGGAGAGGTAATAGACCTTGGTATTGGTCCCAAGACGTTCCAGCAAGCGGAACGCTTTTGGATTTTTCGGCCGGCCGTGATGATGCACATCCGGCTGAGCCACCTGATGCACCTTGTGCGATGGATTGTTCAAATCGCCGAACGTGATGGCCCCCGCCGGACAGGCCTGAGTACAGGCGGTTTGGTACTCCTGCTCTTTCAGGTCCCGGCGCCCCTCGTTGAACGCCTTGTCCCTCGCCAGCTGATAGCGGTGAAAACAGAAACTGCATTTTTCCACCACCCCGCGCATACGCGGCGAAACATTGGGGCTCAGATATTTCTCCATACCCTTGGGCCAGACCGGATCCCACCAGTTGAAATAACGGGCATGATAGGGGCATGCGGCCATGCAGTACCGGCATCCAAAGCAGCGGGTATAAATCTGGCTGACGATACCGGTCTCACGGCTGTAGTCCGTTGCCGTAGCCGGGCATACCGACACGCAGGGAGAGTGGCCTTCGTGCTGACCGGCGCAGTGCTGGCATGGACGGGGAAAATAGCATACATCGGTATTGGGGAATTTTTCACCGTTGGTCACCTTGTAAACCTTCATCCAGGTGATGCTCAGGCGCTTGTCTGTTTCGTCCTCTCTGAAAGGCACGTTGTTTTCAGAAAAGCAGGCCACCATGCAGGCGCCGCAACCAGTGCACTTGTCCAAGTCAATGACCATACCATAGCGTTTAGGTTTGTGTTGTGTCTGCGTTTCTTTCATCAGAACCTCATCTTAGCAGTTTAGGCCAGCTTGGCACGAATTCCCCAGGCCGCATCGAAACCGGAAGACGGATCCTCAACAGGTCCCATAAGCCGGTTGACGTTAATCCCCTTGTTCGCCAGAAAGGTATCATAGGCCGTGTGCCCCAAGCCGCGCGGCATGGCCACGACACCGGGCATGATCCCATGGTCATAGTTGACCCGCACACTCGCCCTGCCAATGGGTGTTTTCAATAAGGCGGTTTTCCCATCGGCAAATCCAAGCTTTTTAGCTGTTTCCGGATTGATGTCGATAAATCCATCCTGCCCGTTCAGGACTTTGTCGGATACGGTCTTGATCATAAAGGGAGTGTCCCCGATATAGCGGCTGGCAAGGCGGATGGAATCGTACGGTATCAACACCAGCGGAAAAATTTCAGGGTCCCCCTCTATCTCGGCCTCGTCGGCCATATAGATCGCG
>JASFGJ010000276.1:0-6110 GCA_050123815.1 Desulfobacteraceae bacterium | reverse complement strand
TTCTGCAGGGCAAGGCTTTCGACAACAGTGCGATCCCACTGCGGCGGTAGCCGAGACCACATGCCGAGGCCGTGCAGCATCCAAGCCAGGGCCATGGGAGTCCTGACACTGCCCATGCAGCGCGAAAGATAATTGAGACTTAATTCAACCGAGCTGCGGCCGGCCAGACCGTTCAGTGCGCACAGCGCCTGACCGGTATTTTCAGGTATGGGCAACAGCTTCTGCCCGAAAACGGCCGTATTGCCGTAATTCCAACCACCGCCGGAGAGCTGGCGGTCCATGACCATGCGCGCCGCTTGCCGAGTCCGCGGATGATCGTTGTGCCCATTGGCTTTCAACGCCAGCATTGAAATACAGGTCGGTTCGATCCAGGAGTGCGTCCGTTCAATCCAGGGCCAGCCGACAATGGAGGTGTCGTGGCCGGCAGGCGAGTGGGCCCCTTTGGCTCGATGCCTGCCTTTGAACGATAACAGGAATCGGAGTCCGTCATCGAGGGGCTGCCGATAGCCCTGCGCGCATTTCCAGGCAAGAATACACAGCGCTGTCGGCCAGGCAGCGGCGTCAAATCCGTTGACCGCGCTGACCCGGCCGTCGGACAGTTGACAAGCGGCCAACCGGTCGCATGCCCGCTGGGCAATATCACGGTGCTTCTCTGACGCCGTAAGGGCCATGACTGCCCAGGCCGTTGCTTCCGGACTGAATGTTCCCGCATCCGAGTACCCAAAACCACCGCCCGGCAGCTCCCGCAATACGATCGCCTTCACCGCGCGCTGCAGTGCTCTCATTTCCCGGCTCACATGGGATGTTGCGTTGGTTGTCATCGAAGCAATCCTTTACATTATTTTTGCACTGAAGGAGAAAATTAATTCTTCAGAAACGGGTTCTGAAGATCTTCAGGCAGCGTGGCTGTTTTTTTATCGTCCGGATATTTCTGTGTCGTTGGCTGCCGCTCTTTACCGCCCGGCTAATTGCAAACAGGACGATAGAAATGGCAACAAAGAAGATGCCTAGAATCACATAGATAACGATTGTGTTGTTCAAGTCCATGATATCACTCTCGCT
The DNA here is from genome assembly GCA_050123815.1 of Desulfobacteraceae bacterium. Classification (GTDB taxonomy): domain Bacteria; phylum Desulfobacterota; class Desulfobacteria; order Desulfobacterales; family Desulfosarcinaceae; genus JARRKU01. The sequence goes on along the minus strand of JASFGJ010000276.1, from coordinate 5,048 downwards.
GTTATCCTTTTTTTATTGTTGGGAGCGCCCTTAGAAAACCATGTCGGCCCCCAACAAAATCTGGACATGCATTCCGGTTTGTTCCAACTCGATCATACGGGCCCGGTCCCTGCCGGGCAGCACGTCCGCAATCAGCATGGCCTGATCGGCCTTGCCCTTGCTGTAAAAGAGGGCTGTCTTTTGATACTCGAAATGATTTGCATTGGTCAGCCGCCCTACTCGAAACCCTTTCCGGCGAAGATGCCTGCCCAACCGGCCGGCCATGCCGTCAACGCCATTGCCATTGGTTATCTCGACATCGACATCAGCCACCATGGTTGCATGAAACACCGCAAGATCCCGGCCGATCAGGACCCGGATGGGTTCGCGATCCAAACGGGCGGCCACCAGGTGTCCCTGGTCGGGCAATTCGGGCAGCAGGCGTTGAACCCGCCATGCTTCATCATAATAGCCTTCGCGGTAGTAGATTACGGTCCTGTCATGGCCAAAATGATCGGCGTTTGTCAGTCGTGATACGCGCGCTCCGTTTCGTCTGAGAAAATCGCCCACCGTTGCGGCCATCCGTGGCACGCCATTGCCGTTGGAAACCTCGATGCCGGCAACAAAACCGCCTTGCGGCTCACCCGCATCATCCGCAACCGGAAAATCCATGGGATCCACGGCGACGTCCCATGAAGCGTCCCGGACTCCGGCGGATTGGGATGATTCCATTATCATCGGCAGATAGGTCAGCTCATCCGCCGCGGGAGTGTAGGGCAGCAACGGCAGGTAGGCGAGGTCATCCACAATAAGGTCGCTTGCAGATGCGACGGCGCTTTGTTCAGAACGCTCCTTATTTTGGGTGTCGGATTGGCCCCCGCCGTTCGGCGGCGTTTGCGTTCGGCCGGCATCGACACCTTGGTTTTTTAAGGATACCAGCCCCAGTTGCGTTCGAATCCGTTCGACAACATGGGGATCATCGAGCCTGGCAAAAGCGTTTTGCGCCATCGCCGGTTTGCCCTCCTTGAAATAGGCATACCCCAGATTTTTGAGATATTTTTGATTGGACGCGTTCATTGCAGCAGCTTTTTCCAAGGCAGCGATGGCAGATCGGTAGTCGCCGGCCAGTATATAGGAATAGCCCAGGTTATTGTAAGCATAGTCCAATTCAGGATTGAGGGCGATGGCGGCTTTATAGTGCTGCTGCGCGTTGGCGAAATCGCCGATGCAGTCCAGGGAATACCCCAGGGCATTGTGGGCCTGAACATGTCCTGGATTTGCCGAAAGAATTTCGCCAAGCGCCTCAATTGCGATGACGTGATGCCCCATCCGTTGAAAATGTCTCGCAAGATCGTACTTGGCCGTTAACTCACCGTGAATAAGACGCACGGATTCGCTGAAGGCCTCCACTTGCTGATGCTTTACCGGTATCCGCAATGCAGCGCCCGCGGGCATATCATTAACGAAGTGCCCACTGTTCGATCCCGTGGTGCACCCGGCGATCAGAAAAAAAAGCAACAGATTAAAAATATATGATATTTTTGAGGGCATCTTTTTTCCTCCTGCTTAGGACTCTCGCCTCCCAGCCCATGTAAAGCCGCGGGTCATGGTTTTGACTGCCCGGCCTCTTTCTTGTGCATCAATGCGATGGTCAGGTTTTTCCGCACCCTGGCATTGAACCGCGGATCCAACCGGGCGGCGGTTTCAAAACAGCGGATGGCCTCGTCATAGTTGCCATCGCGAAAATAGATGCCGCCCAGATTGTTGTATGCCATGGGTTCGCTCCCCGCCTGCTTAAAGGCTTCCAGGGCCTGGTCATACCGCTTCAGATTGGCCAGCGCCAATCCAAGGTTGTTGTAAACCTTGGGGCGTGTGTAGCGGTGCGCCAATGCGGCCTTGAAGGCGTCGACGGCTTCCGCCATGCGGCCGGACAGTGTATACGATACCCCGAGATTGTTATAAGCAAGGCCCCAGTCCGGTTTTGCCGCCAATGCCGACAGATAGTGGGCAATGGCCTTTGCATGCGCTTTGCGGGAATCGTAGATGTATCCCAGAAAATTGTGTGACTGCCACAATCCCGGGTCCCGGCTTACGGCACGGATAAAATAGGCGCGTGCCGTTGTGTAATCCCGCTTCAGAAAGTAGACGCGCCCCAGCCCCTCGATGACCGCCGCATTATCCGGAGATTTGGCCAGCACGGCTTCAAACCGGATGCGCGCATCATCCGGTTTGCCGGCCATCAGGTAGGTCATGCCGATTTTAAACTCGACCCGGGGATTTTCCGGTTTTTTGGCAAGGGCCTTGCGGTACTGCAGATAGGCAAAAGGAAAGTTGCCCCGTTTGAGCAAAGCATCGCCGGCGGCCTCATGCTCGCCGCTGGTGATCTCCGGCAATTGCGGCGCCGGCGGTTGCTTGGCGCCCCAGACCGCCGACTGGTTTTGCGGAAGATCGCGCATATGCTCGTAATCGGGGTTGGCATAGCGCAGCCCGGTCCCGTTCGGGCCTGTGCCTGCGCAACCGCTCAGCAGCAGTGCCGTCGCTGCGAGCCCCGCCATCAGACACATCACTCGTGGTTTGCGAATCGACTTCATGGCCATCTTCATATCTCCAATGGTTGAAAGCTGTGCTTTATTTACTCAACCAGTTTTCCCAGACCGTGATGGCCGCCGGACCGATCATGATGGCCATAAAGGTCGGGAAGATAAAAAATACGGTGGGGATCAGCATCTTTACGGGCAGCTTAGCGGCCTTTTCTTCAGCCGCCTGAAAGCGCTGCGTTCGAAAGGTATCCGAAAAGACCCGCAGCGCCTTGGTAACGCCCGTACCGAACATTTCGGTCTGAATCAGCAACGTGACCAGCGACTTCAAACTATCGACGTTGACCCTCATGGACAGATTCCGCAGGGCGTCTTTCCGGGTTTTGCCGGCCCTGAGTTCGAGGTTCATCAGCTTGAATTCGTCGCTCATCTGAGGGCCGCTCATCTTCATCTCCTCGGCGACCTTGTTAAAGGCGCTGTCCAGGCCCAGCCCGGCCTCCACGCAAACGACCAGCAAATCCAGGGCATCCGGAAGGCTTTTTATTATTTTTTTCCTTCGGATGCCGGCTTTTACCGACAGCCAGAGTTCCGGCAGATAAAACCCCGCGATACCCGTGCCGATAAGCAGGGCCGCCGTGACCGGTGCCGACAGCAATTTGAGCTGGGGCACATAAATCCGCATGCCGAAGAGCAGCAGCATCAGGATCAGGGGTGACCAGATCTTTGTCCCCCACAGGATCTGGGATGCTTTGGGGTTGCGAATTCCGGCCTGCAACAGTCTGCGGCGTTGATTTGAATAGTTGGATCCGTCGTCGCCGGCAAACCCGGCGCCCATTTTGGCCATCATGTTCACAATCTTTCCGGGCAATGAGGAAGCTTTTTCTTCCGGTTCGGATTCAGAAAATGTCCAGGCATCGCGGCTGTTCTTAATGGTCCGGACCATTCTGCGACGGCGGCGGCCGCTCTCTATCGCCTGGTTGACGCTAAACAGGACAATGAAAATCGCGACAAAGACGACGCCAAGAATCACATACATAACGATCGGGGTGTTCACGTTCATGGTATCACGCTCGCTGTTATACTTTTATATCCACCATCTTTTTAAGCACGATGATCCCGAGGATCATCAGTGTCGAAAAGCTGACCAACAATATCTTCCCTATCGGATGCGTAAAAAACACTTCCAGATAGCCGGGTGTATTCAATTCCAGATAGAGGGCCATCAGGAAGGGAACGATCACGAGGATAATGGCGGTGAGTTTGCCTTCGGCCGCCAACGATCGCACCTTGCCATCGAACTTGACCTTTTTTCGCATTAACTGGGCGAGCCCTTCGAGCAGTTCGGCCAGGTTCCCCCCGGTTTCCCGCTGCAGGATCACCGCCACGGTAAAGTATTTGATCTCCGGGCAGTCGATGCGTGCCGCAAGATCCCTGAGCGCCTGCTGCGTGCTCACACCGAAATTAATCTCTTCCAAAGTATCGTGAAACTCGGTACCCAGCGGATCCGAGAACTCATCGGCCGCCAGCTTCATTCCGGAGGTGAAGGCATGGCCGGCCTTCAGGGAACGGGCGATCAGATCGAGGCCTTCCGGCAGCTGCTGCTGGAACTTTTTAATCCGGCTTGCTTTTAAACCGCGCAAATAGACGAAAGGCGCCAAGAAACCGCACAGGCCGCCGGCCAATGGGAGGTATTTGTTCGCTGTCGCAACCGTGAGCCCCCAATAACCCAAAGCAAGGAGCAGCAGCGAAAGCAGAATGAAAAATCCAACCGGCAGTTTTGCATTGGCCTGCATGATCAGGCGATCGAGAGACCGGATAAAAAAGATGCCGTGCAGCAGTCGATTCAGAAACGGCACGTCGCTGTACACTCTTTTTTTGAGGATATCGAGTTCTTCATCCGGAGATTCGATAAAGGTATACTTTTCAATGCGTTTTTTCACCCGTGAGCGTTTGACCGTATTGAAGTGCCGAAACGCATATCGGAGCAACTCGATGATGATTATCGTGGCCACAAAAATGACGATACCAATGATCCAAAGATTCATGGCGATTCCTTTCGATCAGATTTCCAGCACATTCGACGGGTCGAATATCTCCCGGGGCAAATTGATCCCCGCCGATTTCAGGCGTTCGGTAAACTTGGGCCTGACGCCGTGAAACGCAAAACGCCCGCGAACGTTGCCTTCAGCATCGACCCGGGTCTGTTTAAAGGAGAAGATCTCCTGCATGGTAATCACTTCGCCCTCCATCCCGACGATCTCCTGCAGGCTCACCAGACGCCGCTTTCCATCCACCATGCGGGAGACCTGAATGATGACGTTGATGGCCGAACTGATGTAGCGCCGCAAAAAATGGCTGGGGATGTCCAGGTTGGCCATGGCGACCATGGTCTCCAGCCGCATCAGGGCGTCGCGCGGCGTATTGGCGTGGATGGTGGTCAGCGAGCCATCGTGGCCGGTGTTCATGGCCTGGAGCATGTCGAAGGCCTCCTGGCCGCGGACCTCCCCGAGGATGATGCGGTCCGGCCGCATG
>JASFGJ010000275.1:0-6113 GCA_050123815.1 Desulfobacteraceae bacterium | reverse complement strand
GGCTGTTAACCAAGAGGGCATGTAAACCGGAGAATGGGAGAATTCGGAGGGGACATTTTCGGGATACGAGGCCAACCCCCCACGGTTGCACTCGAATCCCAGGCGGGACTCTTGGAAATGGAGAATTGGAATAGATGTATCGGGCGGTGTAAGCGGGCGTAAATACTTCAGAAACAGCAAAACCCCGATGGACTCATCCATCAGGGTTTTGCGTTAACTTATAAGCACCTGAAAACACAGGTTTTTTGGTTGGCTCCCCGGGTAAGACTCGAACTTACAACCTAGTGGTTAACAGCCACCCGCTCTGCCGATTGAGCTACCGGGGATTATGGTTTTCGGCGACGTGAAGTGGTTAAAATCACGTCGACGAAAGCTGGTTTTTTAATAGAGCCGGCAATGAATGTCAAGCAAAATTGACGGCTTCAGTGCAGTTCGCTTCACGGCTACCGGGCGGGCTACACCTTGGCTGTGGCCTTGATGCGCAGGGACAATTCGTCCAGTTGAGCCTTGGCGGTGTCCGATGGTGCGCTGGTCAGCAGACAGGCCGCTTTCTGGGTTTTGGGAAAGGCGATGACGTCGCGGATGGAGTCCTCGCCGCACAGGAGCATCACCAACCGGTCGAAGCCGAAGGCCAGGCCGCCGTGTGGGGGGGCGCCGGTCTGCAGGGCGTCGAGCAGGAAACCGAACTTGTTGCGGTACTCTTCGGGAGGCATGCCCAGGGCGTTGAACACGCGGGACTGCAGGTCGTTGTCGTGGATACGGATGCTGCCGCCGCCGATCTCGAAACCGTTGAGCACAAGGTCGTAGGCCCGGGAACGCACCGCTGTGGGATCGCTGTCCAGCAGGTCGTAGTCCTCTTCCAGGGGCGCGGTAAAGGGGTGGTGCAGGGCCTCGTAGCGTTTTTCATCCGCATCGTACTCGAACATGGGAAAGTGGGTGATCCACACGAAATTGAAGGCCTCGGTGTCGATCAGATCCAGTTTTTGGCCCAGTAGATTGCGCAGATGGCCCAGAGCTTCGTTGGTCACCTTGGGCTGGTCGGCCACGAAAAAGACGAGGTCACCGGGCTGCATGTCGATGCGTTCGGCCAGTTGGGCCTTTTCCTCATCAGTGAAAAACTTGGCAATGGGCGATTGCCATCCGTCTTCGCGCACCTTGATGTAAGCAAGACCTTTGGCTTTGTAAATGGCCACAAACTCGGTCAGATCGTCGATCTCCTTTCGGGTAAAGTCGACGCAGCCCTTGGCGTTGAGGGCCTTGACCAGGCCGCCCTTTTTGGCCACGGAGGAAAACACCTTGAACCCGGAGCCTTTGACGATCTCGGTTACATCCACCAGTTCCAGGTCAAAACGGGTGTCGGGTTTGTCCAGACCAAAGCGGTCCACGGCTTCGGCATAAGTCATCCGCGCAAAGGGCAGGTCCAATTTTTGACCCAGAACCTGCTCGAAGACGTGTGCCATGAGGCCTTCGCTAACGGCCATGACGTCTTCTTCGCCCACAAAAGACATCTCCATATCGATCTGGGTAAACTCGGGCTGCCGGTCCGCGCGAAGGTCTTCATCGCGGAAGCAACGCACGATCTGATAGTAGCGTTCGAACCCGGAGACCATCAGCAACTGTTTGAACAGCTGCGGCGACTGGGGCAAGGCATAGAACTGGCCGGGGTTGACCCGGCTGGGCACCAGGTAGTCGCGCGCGCCTTCGGGGGTGCTGCGCGTCAGAAAGGGGGTTTCGATATCCAGAAAATCGTTGTCGTTCAGATACTGCCGCACGGCTGCCGAGGCCTTGTGGCGCAAAATGATGTTGCTGTGCAGCTGGGGCCTGCGCAGATCGAGGTGGCGGTGCTTGAGCCGGATCGATTCGGATACGTCCACGCTCTCTTCGATGAGAAAGGGCGGCGTGGCTGCGACGTTGAGGATGCGCAACTCATCCACTAAGACCTCGATGGCGCCGGTGGTCAGGTTGGGATTGACCATGCCTTCCGGGCGCGGCTCCACGATGCCTTTGACGCCGATCACATACTCGCTGCGCAGTCCGTGAGCCTTGGCATGCACGTCGGGATTGCGTTCGGGGTTGAAGACCACCTGGGTAAGCCCCTGTTGATCTCGCAGATCGATAAAGATGACACCGCCATGGTCCCGACGGCGCTGGATCCATCCCATCAGCACCACTTCTTTGCCGACATCATCGGCGCCCAATTCACAATTGTGATGGGTTCTACGCATATTTCCCAGCAGATCAGCCACTGCTCGTTCTCCTTTCAATTAACCAGCTTGCGCATTTTTCAAAATCATCAACATCAGTTTGTGGGAGCGGCGTCTCGTCGCCATCTTATGTGTGGCACCCTGGCTACATCGCGGCGGGACGCCGCTCCCACAGTTCACAGAAGACCGGATCTCATTTTTTCGACTTCAGCTATGTTTTGCTACACTCCCGCCAACAAGTCGAGTAGATTGTTTACAAGGCCTTTAATGGCGACCTCCTGCTGCTGCTTGGTGACCATGTCACGCAAGACGGCGGCGCCTTTTTGCAGTTCGGAATCCCCTACGATCAGAACATTGGCGGCACCGAGACGGTCGGCGCGCTTCATCTGGGATTTGAGACTGCGGCCGCTATAGTCCATCTCCGCGGCGATTCCGGCGGCACCCAGGGTGCTGAGCCAATGGAACGCCTGGTCCTGGGCCTCGGGCCCCAGGGCGGCGATGAACAGCTGCGGGGTGTTGGGCTGGACCTGCTGGATCTGGCTGACAACCTCCACCAACCGGTCAAACCCGATGGCAAACCCGATGGCCGGTATGGAGGGCCCTCCCAGCGCTTCGACCAGACCGTCGTAGCGGCCGCCGCCGGCCACCGCGCTTTGCGCTCCCAGGGCGCCGGTCTGCATTTCAAAGGTGGTCCGGGTGTAATAGTCCAGCCCGCGCACCAGGCGCTTGTCCAGGACAAAGGGAACCTCGAGTTTTTTCAAGGTGGCGGTCACTGTTTGAAAATGCGCTTCGCACTCTGCGCAAAGATGGTCCACCAATGCGGGGGCGTCGACGACGGCTTCGCGGCACGACGGCACCTTGCAGTCCAGCACCCGCATGGGGTTCTGGGATTTTCGGCGTCGACAGTCGGAGCACAGCCGCTCTTCGACCTTGTCCAGCATTGCCAGCAGGGCCTCGCGGTATTGGGGGCGGCAGGTTGGGCAACCGAGGGAGTTGACGTGCGCCTGCGTGTCCCCCACGCCCAGGCGATCAAACAGGGTGTGCAGCATGAAGATCATCTGCACGTCGATATAGGGCGAGGTGATGCCGAAGGCTTCAACGTCGATCTGGTAGAATTGGCGGTAGCGTCCTTTTTGCGGGCGCTCGCGCCGGAACATGGGCCCGACCAGATAGTATTTGCCCACTGGATCGCCGGCGTGCAGGTTGTGTTGAATATAGGCCCGCACAATGGAAGCCGTGGCCTCCGGCCGCAGCGTGAGTAGATCCCCTTTGCGATCGGCAAAGGTGTACATCTCCTTTTCGACGATGTCGGTGGCCTCGCCGATGCTGCGGGCAAACAGTTCGGTCTTCTCCATGATGGGAATTCGGATTTCACCGTAGCCGAAGGTCTCGAACAGCGCCACGGCGGTTTTTTCGATGTGCTGCCACAGGGCCACTTGCGAGGGCAGTATATCTTTGAATCCGCGTATCAGATGAATCATTTTTCCGTTCCCGAAATAGCCGGCTTTCACCGGCCGCTCAATATCGCACCAGCGTGTGAAAACTCTGGTACATAGCGCAAAAGCGACGGCAGAGTCAACAATATATGGATCGATTGACAATCGACCTGGTTTTCAGTAGTTAGGAAAGACGGGGAAAAATAAACAACCAACCATGCCCTAGGAAAACGATATGATCATCGGGCTTGATGTCGGCGGCACCCATACCGATGCTGTTTTACTTCGCAAAGGCGAACTGATTCATCACATCAAGGTTCTCACCGATTCAACCAATCTATTGCAAACGGTCCTCAACGGGCTTGAGGCCATCACGGCCGATATTGATCCCGGCGAAATCAGACGAGCCGTGCTGAGCACCACCTTGGCCACCAACCTGGTGGCCCAGCAGAACCTGCCGCCCGCGGGCATGGTGGTATCCGCCGGGCCGGGTATCGATCCGCAACACTTCCGTACCAACGCCCACTACCATATCGTAAAAGGCGCCCTGGATCATCGCGGCCGGGAAATCCAACCCCTGGACGAACAACAGATCCAAAGCGTCGGCGAGCGGTTCAAGCAGGAGGGCATCCGCTATGCCGGAGTTGTGTCCAAATTTTCGGTGCGCAATCCCGAGCACGAAAAGCGAATGGCCGCTCTTCTTGAGCCCTATGTGGAAAAAGTCTTTCTGGGAAACGACTTCAGCGGTGCCTTGAATTTTCCGCGCCGCATCGCCACCACATATTTGAATGCCGCGGTCTATCCGGTCCACAAGGCGTTTTTCGAGGCCGTCCAACAATCACTGAATCAAAAGGGTCTCGATGTTCCGATTCGGATTCTCAAGCCTGACGGCGGCAACATGAATTTTGCCTCATCGGTGGATCACGCCGCGCAGACCATATTATCAGGACCGTCGGCCAGCGTCATGGGCGCTGTGGCCCATGCGCCGGACGAAGGGACCAGTCTGGTTCTGGACATCGGCGGCACCACCACCGACATGGCGGTGCTGATCGATGCTGTACCCTTGCTGGCCCCATCCGGGATCGAAATCGGGCCTTTCAAGACATCGATCCGGGCCTTGCTGACGCGCTCATTGGCCATTGGCGGTGACAGTGAAGCAGCGGTCCAAAACGGCGAAATATCCATCGGCCCCGGACGCAAAGGAGCGGCCATGGCATTTGGCGGGCCGGCACCGACACCTACGGATGCCTGCCGCGTATTGGGCCTGCTGACCGAGGGGGACCGCGATCGGGCGCTTGAAGGTCTAAAGCCCTTGGCCGGCGAACTGAACCTGTCCGTGGAAGCGACGGCCGCACAGATATTTGAATCGGCGTGTCGAAAAATAGTGGACGGCGCCCAGGCCATGATAGATGAAATCAACAGCAAACCGGTCTATACCGTGCACGAGTTGTGGGAAGGCAGCCGTATCGTTCCGGAGCATTTTATTATCCTGGGCGGGCCGGCACCGCAATTTGCCGAAAAGCTGGCAGCCCTTTTCGATGGCAAGGTTACCGTGGTGCCTCACTGGCAGGTGGCCAATGCCATCGGGTGTGCACTGGCCCGCACGACCTGCGAGGTCAGCCTGTTTGTCGATACCGGGCAGGGAATCGCAACGGCACCGGGCGAAAATTTCAATCGCCACATCGGACCCGGTTTTGAGATGCAGGATGCGTGCGATCTGTGTATTGAACTGCTGAAAGCCAAAGCCCTCAGGCGCGGCGCCATACCGGAAAATCTAAAAACAGAGATACTCGAGGCCTCCGAGTTCAATATGGTACGCGGATTTAACACCGTGGGCAAGAATTTGCGGGTCCGGGCGCAGGTAAAACCGGGGCTGATAGAATTGCCGTAACCGATGGATTCACGATATCCACCATAATGAAAAAACTCGCCTCTTGAACAGAAAATTCAGTATTCGGATATTCTAGTCGCAGGGATCCGTCCGGTTGGAAATATACCGCGCGTCGGCATAATAACGATCGTGGACAAACCACGAAGGAAGCGCTGTGTCGTACAAGGCGATTTCATCGACCACGCCTTTGTATTGGTATTTGGAGGCCAAACTGATCCAGCCAATATTCATCGAGGCCAAATCAGAGTCGAAATCATCATAATCGCCATATACTATGATGACCTTGTCTTCTAATTGGCCATCAACGTAGAGTCGGTTCTCCGACGTCGCGCCGTTTCTTACGAATACAATTGAGTGCCAACGGTTATCCGTTAGTATCTTATCGGCCCTTAAATGCCTGTTCCAATGGTAGGGAGCCCCTGCTCTGGTGATAAAAACAGCATTTGCTACACCGGTTTTTTGTATGCCGATCCACCAGTGCAATTTGTTTCCATCCTCCGCGCTGTCTCTGCCGATAATAACTTCATTCTCTTCAAGGGCGGGGGTGCTGTCACGCTTCATCCAAAAAGATATGGAAAAGCT
>JASFGJ010000274.1:0-6127 GCA_050123815.1 Desulfobacteraceae bacterium | reverse complement strand
TGCCGGGATCTTCGATAAACTCATACTGGTCGAACTTCCACACCACGTTGCCGTCCCAGTCGACTTGAACCACGTCGGTCTGGTCCATGAAACCGAAATTGGGACTACGTACGCCCAGGCTGCCCATTACATGGCCGCCGGGCAGCAGTTTGGCCGGAAATCCGTGCAGGCCTTTCCACAGGCGAACCACATTGCCGTTCATGTCCACCAGGGCCGGGCCGGTATCGCGGGCCATTAACAGGGTGTAGCCGCACCAGGACTGGTCCGGATCAAAAACGGTTGCACCGGTGGGGTATATGGTTGGGGTGCTCATTGATGCCTCCTTAGTGTCCATCCGGAAACAAGCTTTTTTTCTTGATGGAAGTGTTAGGCGTTTGCCATTGGCTCTCTTTACTTCTCAATTTCCGTCATCACCATGTACCTGCGCGCCGCCGTGCGGTATTTGAACAGGGCGCTGGACGGCAGCGGCTCGGTTGATTTGAGTTGATCTTCGGCCGTCTGCTTGGGGTCGAACGCCTTCAATTGATAGGGATGCTTCTTGGAGCCGGTGGCCGCTTCGATCATCCGGGCGGTTTCGCCGACCTCCTCCGGAGTAAGATAATTCACCGCGCCGTCCTTCCGGACCAGCGGTGCAATGGTTGTCTGGAAACGGTAATCCGAAAACCGGGTGGCCAGGGCGATGGACCGCTTCAGTTCCTCTTCATCGATATCCGCTCCGGCCAGCGATCCATACAGGGCCGCTGGCCCTCTGACATCCATAATGATTTTGTCGGCCAGGTTTTTCTCTTTTACGGCCTCCAGCACGGCCGCATTGCGACCGTCGGTGGTGATCTGGATTTTTAGTCCGTTTTGCTTTAAGTATGACAGCACCTTTAGCAGGTCATCTATCAGGTCATCGGTCCTGGCCGGGTCGCCACCGGAGATGTCGAAGCCGTCGATCCATTCACCGTGCAGCAGGCTGCGGCCGATAAATCCGTCAAGAGCCTCTCCGGCAATGAGGTAGCCCACCACCACGCTAAGGCCCTGGCGAATCACTTTACCGTCGGTAAAAACAGGGAACTCCACTCCGTCCTTGTCCCGAAAGATCTCCTTGCGGTTGGCCCGGTAGAACTGGGAAAAAGCGTCCTTGCCTTCCGCTTTGAAGTCGTATTCTTCGTAGCCGATATCGTTTTCTTTCATAAAGCGCTTGGTGATCTTGCACCGCACGCATCCTGTGGCGGTATAGATTTGATTGGTCATGGAACGGCCTCCATTTGTGTGGTATTTGAAACCAGTTCGAGTCATCTTTTTATACATGGATGGCATGCCCGCACAGCGCGTGGGCCGCCTCCATGAGCGCTTCGCTCAGGGTCGGATGGGGATGAACCGTTGCTCCCAGTTGCATGGCATCGGCTTTAAGTTCAATCATCCCTGTGGCGCCGGCCACCAGTTCGGTGACATGGCCGCCCACCAGATGAACGCCTAGTATTTTTTTACTGCGGGCCTCTGCCACGACCTTGGCAAAGCCGCTGTTGTCACCCATTGCGATGGCTTTTCCGTTGGCGACAAAGGGACATCGCGCCGTAATGACCTCGTGGCCCTGCTCCTTGGCCTGGCGTTCGGTGAGCCCCACCGAGGCCACTTCTGGATGGGCGTAAGTACAACGGGGAACGTCGGCATAGCGCATCGCTGTCGTGGGCTTGCCGGCGATGGCCTCGGCGGCGATCATGCCCTGAGCCGAGGCCACATGGGCCAGGCCCATTTTAGCGTTGACATCGCCGATGGCGTAGATGTGTTCTGCGCTGGTACGCATGGTCTCGTCCACTGCGATGGCGCCGCGGTCGGTGTCCACACCTGCCTTGTCCAGCTCCAGGGTGTCGGTGTTGGGCACAAAACCGATGGAAACCAGCACGGTATCCACGGTTAATGTTTCACTGTCGTCACCGTCCTTCACCGTCACTTCTACGCCATTATCGGTGGAGACGACAGCCTCGACCAAGGCATCGGTTTTGATGGCGATGCCCTCTTTTTTAAACTGTTTTTCCGCTTCGATGCTGATCTCTTCGTCCTCCAGGGGCAGGGCATGGGATAACAGCTCCACCACAGTCACTTTTGTGCCGTAGCGATTCCACACGGTGGCAAACTCCATACCGATGGGTCCGGCCCCTACGATCAGGGCCGACGTGGGCACTTCGGTCAACTCAAGGGCCCGGCGGAAGCTGATGATCGTCTCACCGTCGTATGCCGCGCCGGGGAGCGCCCTGCTTTTGGCGCCGGTGGCGATGATGATGTGCTTGGCCTGAATCTGGGTGCCGTCAGGTTCCACAACCAGCGTATCGGCGCTGGAAAAGCGGGCGGCGCCATCGTACACGGTGATGCCGTTGTTTTTCATCATGGCGCCTACGCGCCGGTTCTGGCGTGAGACCACCGAGCGGCTGCGTTTATGGGCCGCAGCGTAGTTCACCTCCAGATTGTCGATGGAAAATCCAAAGGCCCGGCCCTTGCCCAGCAGGTGGATCACCTCGGCGTTGCGCAGCAACGATTTGGTGGGCACACAGCCCCAGTTCAGGCAAGTCCCGCCCAGGGCTTCCTTTTCCACTACGGCCGTATTCATCCCCAGCTGGCTGGCGCGCACCGCGGCCACATAACCGCCCGGGCCGCCGCCGATTACGATCACGTCATGGGTATTCATCGTTCGATTTTCCTTTCTTGGGAAGTTTACCCTTGTCGCACTGAGTCGATACGGCCCCGGCGGATTGGAATGTGTCACTTCAGATTGAGATGTGACGAATGGATTTCGAATTTTAATAAAATTCGAGCATGGAAAATTAGGCTGAGCCGACTCATTTTTTTGTATAATGTATTACATATAATAATTATTAGGTCAAGTCCTTTTTTGATTGTACCACAGCCGTCGCATATAACTAGATATACAATAGAAAATATTAAATAAAATAAAAACAGCAAGGACAATAATGCGTAACAATCGCCTTGACATCGTGCTAAAAGGCTGCTTATTTATAATACATAATATATTTATTTTTCATTTTCAGGGATTAGTCGAATAATGCGATGGTGATATGAAATGCACTTGCGGTTGATCACGAAATACGCAGCACAATAGAGGTATGCAAAAAATGGCAGCAGAGTTTTCTCAGATCACCCGGTCCCACAGTCTTAGTGATGAAGTGGCGGCCAGACTGAAAGAGTCGATCCTTAACAGACAATACCAGCCCGGCGACGCCATGCCAAGTGAAAACCAGATGGCCGAACAATTCGGTGTCAGTCGGGTCGTGGTCAGGGAGGCGCTGAAAGAACTTAAATCTAAAGGGCTGATCGAAATTCGCCGGGGACCGAAAGGCGGACCATTCGTCACCCAACACGACAAATTGAACTTTGGCGAACAATTCAGCGATATGATCCGCTTAGGGCGAATGAGCGTTGAGCAGTTGTTCGAGGTGCGCCTGCTGGTTGAGCCTGAAATTGTGCGTCTGCTGATAAAAAATCTTGCGGATGAGCAAACAACAGTGTTACGCGAACAAGTTGCTCGGGAAAAGGCCGAGCCCAATCCGCAAAAGCGAAAAGATCTCAACGTAGACTTTCACCGCCAACTTGGCCGTCTCAGCGGCAATCCGTTTTATGCTATTTTAATGGACAGTTTCATGGATTTTGTTGACCGGTTCATCACCACTATCAATCCCGGGACTTTCGACGTACACGACAAACATATCCATGAAAAGATTACCGAGGCCATAGCGGCTAGGGACGAAGTCAAGGCCGTCACGCTGGTAAGGTCTCATCTTGTGGACACGCGCGACAAAATGATGGCCCAGGAACAAGACTTTTTATCCCAATCGGGGCGGGTGAGTTCTTGATATTGTCGGCTTGTTTCGATAAGAATCAGACATGTGTTAACCACTATTTTGACGGAGGGGAAGATGGGCGAAACGTTGCAGGAACTACAAGCTTTTGTGGATGACTGGGCCGATACGGATGAGAGAAACAAGGAAGCCTTTGTCCGGCTCAAATCACACCTCGATGCCAAAGAGGGTGTGCAGCTGGAGTTTATCCCGCGCCCCGGTGTCACCTATTCGCTCAGAGCCACCAACCAGAATCAGAAGCAGCGTTCGCTATTCGTCATGGTCGATGTCATTGAAGACGACCCTCGGTGGCTCTCCGTCTGCTTTTACGGTGATATGATCAGCGACCCGGATGAGCAGGGCGATTTCGTACCCGAAGGGCTGCTCGGCGAAGATGCCATGTGCTTCGACATCGACCAGTACGATGATACGCTTTTACAGTATGTTGAAGCCCGTCTGGATGAAGCCTGTCAAAGCGCCGCCAAGGGGTAGTGTGATAGAGCCATGTCATCTTCATCAAGTGTCAGCAGCAGCGGTAGATCGAGCCCAATACTGAAGAACTTGTCCCCTCCGGCCAGAACCATCCCGCGATAGTCCAATTGAACTGCCTGCAGCGCTTCGAGAAGTTCATCCACCATCACCGGTCCGATGGCATTGGTTACACCGTTGGCAAGCCTGAGCAACGCCACATCGCCATGGGTTTCGATGCTTACTTGGTCCATATACACTCCTTAGGGCTCGCGCAAAAATAACTTCACATTTTTAAGCGCCGATGCATCCTACCTGACTGCGTTGCGAAAGCTTGACATATCTTGATATGCCGGCGCTTTCGCGCCTTGCCAGGCAGGCGCCTCAACACTAAAAAATGTAAATTTATTTTTGCGCGAACCCTAAGCCTTTTTTACGCCATCATAATAGCCGCTTCCCATTTCGCGAGGCTTGCCGGGAACAACGATCGTGACCGCATACGTGTTGACACAACACCGCCAGCTTGGCATAATTTTGAAGATAACGCGCAGGCTGACTTCATACTACCCAATTGATCGGAGCTCTAACTATGCAATGTCCCAAGTGCGGCACAACACAGACAGGCAGGATTGAGTGCGAAGCATGCGGAATTATTTTTGAGAAATACCACAGAATCCAAGAACAATTACGTCGGGAAGCCGAGGAGTTAAAAAAGCCGCCGCAATCTCTACCCACAATCTCAGCGACAGCAGTCGGTACTACTCTTCCGAAGTATTTGAAGATAGTAATTTCCCTGTTGGTTGTTGCCGTTGTGTGCACAGCGATGTTTCTGTATTATCTTCCTTCATCAACCCCTGAAACAGCGGAAAAGAAATCTTCCTTTTCAAAACCCAGGCAAGAGAGTCATTCCGGACTATCGAAACAGCTGCATGAACAGCTCAAGCCTCAGAGCACCATCGAAATAGCCAGGCTTGCAACAGTATTTATTCAAACCCCTTAGGGGGTCGGATCTGGGTTTTTTATTGACCCTGCATGTCATATTGTCACCAATAAACATGTTGTTAACATTGATGAAGAAAAGCGCAACAATCTTCATTATAGAATAGAATTCCTTGAAAACATGATTGAGCGGGACAAAGAACAGATTGCAAAAACCAAAGAGCTTGCATCGCGACTCCGCAACCCGAAGCTTATAGAAGATATGGAGTCACGGTTGGCAAGAGCAAGACAAAAAATTGACGAGATGCAGCAGGAGTACGAAGCATTACGTAATGCATTTGATAAGATTCGATTTGGACCCGACTCCATAGAATACACAATCGAATTGATCGACGAATCAAAATATACGATTGTGGGTGCAACCCTGAGCGAAACGCACGATCTGGCGTTGCTGCAGCTTGACCAATCGGACTGCCCATGCTTGACGCCGGGAAGTACCGAAAATCTTCCAGTCGGCAAGCGCGTGTATACCATCGGCAGTCCCCTTGGCATATCGCACACGGTGACATCCGGAATCGTATCAGGGATCATCACCGCTGACGGCACACGCTATATTCAGACAGATGCGCCTATCAATCCCGGCAACAGTGGTGGACCACTGATCGACGAGGCGGGAAATGTCATAGGCATCAATACGATGACCGTTCAAGGGGCGGATGGGCTCGGTCTTGCATTACCTATTGAAATTGTAACAGACACGTTCAATTTCAATTAGAACCTATCTCAAACTGACATTTTGGGATGAAATGTTCTAAACTGCGCCATATCCGGGTTACGATTGCGGTGTTCGTTGAATCCAGGATACAAATACCGGATAAGGC
>JASFGJ010000273.1:0-6154 GCA_050123815.1 Desulfobacteraceae bacterium | reverse complement strand
CTTGTAGTCGCCTTTGTTGTAATAACGTCCACGGGCTGTCCGGGCCAGGCGAATGGTCATGGCCTGCCGCAGGACCGCCAATCCATTCTGCAACTCGATGACATGCTGTTCGTGTAAAAACATGAGCGCCCGCTCGATTGCCGGCAAAACCTTTTTGACTTCGGCGCTCAAAAACAAATCGGCCTTGATGGCGGCGGACAGTTGATCGCTGGTAAAGGTGACCTGCAGGTTGCTGATCATTTCAGGATCGATGTCGGCGGCCTGTTTATCGGCCGTCCCGGCCAGCGTTTTTAAAATCAAATGGGCCACGCTTTGCCGCAAAAAAATGGTTTTAAGGATCGTATCCCAACTGCGATTGAGTTTTACCTGATAACGATTTCGATCCACGTGGCCGATTTCGAAACTGCCCCTTGACGAGGCGAAGCCTTTGCCGTCATAGGAAATGCCTTTGATCAGCGGCCGCAGGGCATCGGGGCTGGTTGTGAACCCTTCGTTGGAAAGCTTTTGATTGAGACGGCGAATGTCCAGTTCCACCCAGTGGCCTTGCTCGGCATCCGGATCTTCAACCTGCAGGAGCCGGACAAGTGTGTTTTCGAGATCGCAAATATCCTTAAAGACCTTGAACGCGTTGTTTTTGCCTTTTGGGCGAAACGTCGCCGACAGGGTGAGCCCCTGGTCGACCAATCCGGCATCCGCCATGTCGTGCAGGATTTTTATCACCATCTGGGCGGCTGTCAGCCCTGTGTTGCGTTCCATTTCCAACAGCCGCTCTTTTTCCGGAAACAGCGCTTCGGCAAGCCCATCGGCCCGAATTCCGCGATCTTGCCGACTGTTGATGAGCTGCTTTAAAATGTTGGACCAGAGGTTTCTCATCGGCGGGCTCAGGTTCAGTCGATCCATGACGGCGGCGGCCGCATCGAGGGAGTCAACCATTGGTTTTCCCTGAAACAGCTCCGTCAGGTTGTGGTTGCGCTCCAAAAAGCCCGCCCGCTCCAGCCAGGCTACGGCGGCCCTGATTTTGGTATCCCTGAACTCAGGGTTAAGGGCTTGCATTTCGGCCCACTCTTCGTCCCGCAGCAACTCATCGCTGGTGACGACGATTTCGCCGTTCGGGTTTTTCTTCTTTCGCTTCAAGGCCCGCAAGATGCGTGAGATCTCGTTTCGCCTCACTTCCGACAGCGCTCCCATTCGAAACTGAAGGGCGACATCCTGCGGATCATACAACAGAACACACCGCGCCGGTTTCAAATCCCTGCCGGCGCGCCCGGCCTCCTGGATGTAATTTTCCAGCGACCCGGGCATCTGATAGTGCAGGACAAGGCGGATGTTCTCTTTGTCGATGCCCATTCCGAAGGCGTTGGTGGCGCATATGACGGGCACTTGTCCTTCCACGAAGGCCTCGATGATATCCCGTTTGTCTCCGGGGTCCAACCCGGCGTGAAACGCCTCGGCGCGCAGGCCGTGGTGGTTCAAAAAATCCCGGATCTCCTCTGTCGTGTTGCGCGTGGCGGCGTAAACGATAACCCCGCCCGGTTCATCGGTCGAAGCGATATGTTCCTGAATCAGTTCGTTGGTGCGTTCCAGTTTTTCGGCCGTGGAAAGCGGAATGACGTCAAACGACAGATTGTGCCGCTCCACCCCGCCCGCATAGAGGACAAGCTCCTGTCCGAGTTCTCCACGAAAGTGGGCCTTGATCTCCTCGATGACGCTCTTTTTCGCGGTGGCCGTAAAGCAGCCGATGGGGGCCACCCTTTGATCCTGCTCCCTGGAAAACTCTCTGATAAAACGGGCGGCGTAGAGATAGTCCGGCCTGAAATCATGCCCCCACTTGGACAGGCAGTGGGCTTCGTCGAACACCCAGCACCCGATCTCGCGTTGTTTGAGAATGTTTCGGACACCGACGCTGCGGAGCTGTTCGGGAGAAAGGTATAAAATGGCGGTGTCCCCCAAGCGAACCCGTTCAAACACCTCGCCACGCTCCGGTGCGGTCTGGAGCCCGGATACCACTTCGGCAAAAAGGGTTCCGGTTTTTTTGACCAGGTTGTCCACCTGGTCCTTCATCAGGGCCTGCAGCGGGGAAATGACAACGGTCAGGGCCCCGCGCCGCCAATAGCGGACCAGGGCCGGGAGCTGGTAGCAAAGCGACTTGCCGCCGCCGGTGGGCAGAATCCCCAGAACGGGCTGGTCGCCCATGCAGCCGTTCACGATTGCCCGTTGCAGGCTTTCACCGTCGTCGCTTTTCGGTGTTTCACGAAACGACGGATAACCGAAAAGACGATCCAATTGGCGCTCGGGATCATGGTTTTCCGTGCAATACGCACAGTCCGAATTGCCGCAGGGCTCCTCCCGCAGGGCCTTGATAATGGTCGGCAGTTCCGGGAAGCGGTGCCGCAGCCAGGGCGGCAGCACCGAATTGCCGCCCGCGACCGACAACCAGGCCATGCAGTAGGCGGCCGCCGGCCGTGTTTCAGGAGCGGCCAAAAGATCGGGCACAATCTGCCCGGCCGCATAGCGGCATACGCTCCCGGCGGTCAGTGCCACAAAGCGATCAAGTGCGTCTTCAGGGCCGCGGATGACTTCGGTCGCCAGGTTGGAAAAGACCGCCGAGTGCCCCGAACCGGAAAAGCCGTTGAAAACGCTCTTTTGAAAACAATATCGGTAGAAATCGATCCTTGCAGGGCGTTGTTCCGCCAGGGATAGAAAACTGTTCCATTGGTCCTCAAACACCGAAGCCGCCAGTTTTGCATCTTCGACGGGGCTGTTGATGGCCGCCCTCACCAGTTTGTAATCTTTCACCAGGTGGTGGTAAGGATTTTGCGGAAAGGCCAGTGGTGACAGGTAAAGGGTATCGACAACGGGCTTTTCAAGGAGTTCAAGCCAAGGGGCCGCGATTTTCAGGAGAGGAAAGTCATGCCCAAGCAGATTGTGCCCCAGGATATAGGCGGCGGACCGGGCAAAGCGATCCAGCTCCTTTAGAACCTTTACCGAACCGGCGTTTTTTGCCTTCTCATAGACGCTTCCATTAAAAATGGCCCCGATATGCCGGATCTTTCCGGTTCTCGTCGTTTCGAGATCCAAAAGCAGCGTCTGTGCCATCAATTCGGATCGATCCATCATCAAATATCCCGGGCGACCATATCAGGTAACCGCGAAAGAGCGTAAAGGGGGAGGTTGAGAATTTTGCCGTCCTTTTTAAAGTTTAAGAGCGTCGCTCTTGCAAGCACTGGCGGTGAAAACTGCATATCGTATGAGCGCAGGCTTTTGCTCCGGGGATTAATGCCGGATTTTACTTCCAAAGGGTAAATCCGGCCTGAGAATTCGCATAGAAAATCAAGTTCCGCTTTCCCCCCTTTGCTGCGCCAATAATAAAGCGGCACTCCGAAATGGGAGATCAATTGCTGGGCGGCAAAGTTTTCAACGAATGCCCCCTCATATTCATTAAAAAGCCGGTCTGCGCGAGTCAGCAGCTCGACAGGTGATCTTGACATGGCTCCCAACAGCCCGACATCCAGAGCATATACTTTAAAACACAATCTGTCGGCATAATGTGAAAGTGGGCTTTTTGCCGACCTGGTGGCGGCAACGCAATGGATAAGGCTTGCGTCTTCCAACCATGTCAACGCATTTTCGTATTCTCGAGCGCGGGCGCTCTTTTTTACGGCGCTGAAAGTGAATTTTTTGTTCTCTTTTGCCAAGTGTTTCGGGACCGAATTCCAAAGCAGCGTCAGTTTCGGGATATCGGATGCCGGCGTATGTTTTGCAAAATCCATGATGTAAGATTTGATGATCTCTTCCTGGATTTCACGAACCTCCCGCATCTTAGCGGTTTCAACGAAGTGGTTCACCGCTTCCGGCATGCCGCCGACAAAATAGTATTGGCGAAGCAGATCATTAAGGTGCTCATGAAACGCCTCTGTTAATGGCATCGGCTCTTGTACATTTTCAATCAGTTGACGATACCTGGATTCGCCCACGCCGTCGAGAAACTCCATGAAGTTCATGGGAAAGAGGTGAAGAAAATTGACCTTTCCGACGGGAAAGGAGCCGGGAGAGGAAAGCTTCACGCCAAGGAGGGAGCCGGCAGCCGCGATATGGATATCTTTTCTCTTTTCGTAAAAATATTTCAGCGCGTTTAAGGCGCGGTTTGACGCTTGGACCTCATCGAATACCATCAAATCGACACTCGGTCTGATCTCGACATCATAATAGATGGCAAGTTCCTTTATGATCCTGCCCGGATCCAAATCGCGCTCAAAAAACAGGTCGAGCCTTGGATCCTCTTCGAAATTGCAATAGATGACGTTTTCATATTCATTGCGCCCAAACGCTTTTAATAGGAATGTCTTTCCAGTTTGACGCGCACCTTGCAATAGAAGCGGTTTGCGCCTGGGGTTCGATTTCCAATCCAGCAGTTGTTGGTATATATCTCTTTTCATGGTCGGATAGGATGCCAGAATGTGTCAAGCAGGTCAAGGAGATTCGGGCTTTTTCGTGGAGTAAATCACATAATACGCACGTTAAATGTGATATTTTTCACATAACAAGTCCAATATTGGGCTAATTCAGCTTTTATGAACCTTGGTTGCCATCCTTGGACAACACGTCAAACCAGCGCACCAGCTGTTGGCCGGCTTCATCCACCAGGGTGAGTTTGTGCCGGCCCGGCGCCGGCGACAGGCTCATGCGGTGAATCTCGCGGGTGGTGCCCAAATAGTCGCGGTCCAGGTGCCAGTGAATTGCGGCGCGGCGGTCCCGGTGAGCGGCTTTGAAAACGGTTTTGCCCCGGCTGCCGTCGAGTTCCAGCGGGATATAGATTTGGCTTTGGGCGCCGGGATAGATCAACGAGATGGAACGACTTGCCCGGTCATCGGCGCAATTGTCGCTCATTGGCGGCAGGGGTCTGTAATCACTGTGTTTGCGCCGGTAGTACCACTCCATGGCCGTTGGCAGAACAAACCAGGAGGTGCGGTGAAGATCCGCACCTTGGGCGCATTGCCGGTGGAGTCGGTGGGAACCCTCGGCATCGGTGTGGATGATGCGGCAATAGGGGCAGGGCCCTGTGTGAAGTCCACGGCTGGTGGCCCACGCCTTGACCCGATGCGCGCATTTGGGCCCGGCCCGGTGGCCGCTGTGACGGCAGACATCGATTTGTTCCAGGCCCTGCCAGGGACGTTGGAACCAGGAGGTTTCATCCAGAATGTCAAAAAGGGCCAGCATCAAGGGCGCCGCCGCGCCCAGACCGGTGAGTTCGGGGCGCCCCTCGCCATCGGCATTGCCCACCCATACACCCACGGCATACCGGGGGGTAACCCCCACGGCCCATGCGTCGCGATGGCCATAGCTGGTGCCTGTTTTCCAGGCGATTTTCCGTGCCGAACCAAAGTCACGCCAGGCGCTGTCCACGCCCGGCCGGGCCACCTGGAGCATGGCCTGCAGGGTCAACCAGCAGGCGGCCGGCGACAAGGGGTTTCGTTCCATGGTCTCCATGGGTTTCAGACGCCCCTGGTTTTGAGCCGGGTTGTCAGCCAAAGGTTTAAAAAGATAACGCGGAGCAAAGAATGCACCGCTTTGCCCCGGGCCGGCCTCGGCCCGGGTGACGCAACGCGCCATGCCGGCATAGATGCCGGTGATTTCCCACAAAGTGGTTTCGGCCCCGCCCAGAATCAATGCCAGGCCGTACGCTTCGGCCGGCCGGTGCAGGGTCGTCATGCCCAGGGTTTTGAGCTGCGCGCAGAATCGGTCGATGCCAAAGGTGCGCAGCAGGCGCACGGCCGGTATGTTCAACGAGCGGGCCAGCGCCATCCACGCCGGAACGGCGCCGTTGTACTGACGCGTATAGTTTTCCGGGCGAAAACCGCCCATGCGGGTGGGGATGTCGGCCACCAGTTGCGTGGGCAGCAATTCACCGGCATCCAACATGCTGCCGTAGAGCAGCGGTTTTAAAATGCTGCCGGTGCTGCGCGGGGCGCAAATGACATCCACGTGATTTTCATTGCCGCCGGATGCAAGGTCCGGACGATTCCCCACATACGCCAGCACATGGCCGCTGTTTACTTCCAGGATCAAGGCGCCGGCATTGTGGATGCCGCTTTGGTCCAAGGTGTTGAGATGGCGGCGGACAATCTGGTTGGCCCGGCGCTGGATGTTGCGGTCC
>JASFGJ010000272.1:0-6157 GCA_050123815.1 Desulfobacteraceae bacterium | reverse complement strand
TCAAAGTTCGTCTGTTCCGTCCTTTCTCGGCCGAGCATCTGGTCAACGCCATTCCGGCCAGTGCTAAAACGATTACCGTTCTGGATCGCACCAAAGAGCCGGGCGCCATGGGAGATCCGCTCTACCAGGATGTGTGCGTCGCCATGGCCGAGCAGGGCCGCAGCGCCAAGCTGCTTGCCGGCCGTTACGGCCTCGGTTCCAAAGAGTTCAACCCCTCCATGGTCAAGGCCGTGTTCGACAACATGTCCCAGGCAACCCCCAAAAACCACTTCAACGTCGGAATCATCGACGACGTGACCCATACCTCGCTGCCGGTGGAAGAGGGGCTGGACGTGTCGGCAGAGGGCACGGTTCAATGCAAGTTCTGGGGATTGGGAGCCGACGGTACGGTCGGCGCCAACAAGAGCGCCATCAAGATCATCGGCGACAACACCGACATGTACGCCCAGGCCTACTTTTCCTACGATTCCAAAAAGAGCGGCGGGATTACGATCTCCCATCTGCGGTTCGGCCAGAGCCCCATTCAGTCCACCTACCTGATCGATGCCGCGGACTATATCGCCTGCCACAATCCGGCCTATGTCAACATCTATGATGTGCTTGAGGGCATCAAAGACGGCGGGACATTCATGCTCAACAGCCCCTGGTCCGCCGAAGAGATGGAGGCGAAGCTTCCGGCCGCCATGCGCAAGACCATTGCCCAGAAAAAGCTCAAGTTCTACACCATCGACGCCGTTAAGATCGCCGGCGAAGTGGGGCTGGGCGGCCGCATCAACATGATCATGCAGACGGCCTTTTTCAAAGCGGCCAACGTGATCCCCGTAGATCAGGCCATCGACTACCTCAAAGGCCAGATCAAAAAGATGTTCGGCAAGAAAGGCGAAAAGATCGTTCAGATGAACTGGGATGCCGTGGACCGCACCCTGGACAACCTGATCGAAATCGACGTGCCGGCCGCCTGGGCCGAAGCGTCCGGCGCTGCCGCCGCAAAGGCCGACGTCCCTGAATGGGTCTCCGACGTCATGCAACCCATTTTGATCCAGAAGGGCGACAGCCTCCCGGTCTCCAAATTTGCGCCGGACGGTCTCTTCCCGTTCTCCACGACCCAGTATGAAAAACGCGGTGTGGCCATCAATGTCCCTGAATGGGTCATGGAGAATTGCATCCAGTGCAACCAGTGCGCCATGGTCTGCCCCCATGCCGCCATCCGGCCTTTCCTGGTGACCGATGAGGAACTGGCCAACGCTCCGGCCGGATTCGAAGCCAAAAAAGCCATCGGCAAGGAGTTCAAGGACAAGGGAATCAATTTCCGCATGCAGGTCTATTCCGAAGATTGCATGGGCTGCGGAAATTGCGCCGATATCTGTCCGGCTAAAAAAGATGCGTTGGTCATGAAACCGTTGAGCACCCAAATCGAAGCGCAGGTGGAAAATCTCAAATACGCCCAGACGCTGCCGCTGCGCGAGGATATGGTCAATCGCAAGAGCCTTAAAGGCAGCCAGTTTTATCAACCCCTGCTCGAGTTCTCCGGTGCCTGTGCCGGCTGCGGCGAAACCCCGTACGCCAAACTGATCACTCAGCTGTACGGCGAACGCATGATCATCGGCAACGCCACCGGCTGCAGCTCCATCTGGGGCGGCAGCGCACCGTCGATTCCCTACTGCGTCAACAAAGACGGCTTTGGGCCGACCTGGGGCAGCTCCCTTTTCGAGGATCCGGGCGAGTTCACCTACGGCATGCTGCTGGGGCAACTGCAGCTGCGCGCCAAGCTGGCTCAGCTGGCTGAAGAGGCCATTGCTTCCGACATCGACGCCGAAGTCAAGGAGGCACTCTCCAACTGGCTGGCCAATATGAAGGATGCCGATGGCTCCAGACAATACGGCGACCAGCTCAAGGCCTTGCTGCCCAACCATGCCGGCAATGCCCTGCTGGCCGAAATCAACAGCATGTCGAACCTGTTCACCAAAAAATCGTTCTGGGTCTTTTTGGGAGACGGCGCGGCCTACGACATTGCCTACGGCGGCATCGATCACGTGCTGGCCTCCGGCGAAGACATCAACGTCATGGTCTATGACACCGAAGTTTATTCCAACACCGGCGGTCAGAGTTCCAAGGCGACGCCCACCGGCTCCATTGCCAAATTTGCCGCTTCCGGCAAAAAGACATCCAAAAAGGATCTGGGCGCCATGGCCATGACCTACGGATATGTGTATGTCGCCAGCATCGGTATGGGCGCCAACAAGAATCAGACCCTGAAAGCCATCCAAGAGGCTGAAGCCTATGACGGTCCCTCCCTGATTATGGCCTATTCGCCGTGCATCAATCACGGCATTAAAAGAGGCATGGGCAAGACCCAGGAAGAGACCAAGCTGGCCGTGGAGTGCGGATACTGGCCGCTGTATCGCTTCAACCCGGATCTCAAAGACGAGGGCAAAAATCCCTTTGTCCTGGATTCCAAGGAACCCAAGGGCAGCCTGAAAGAGTTTCTGGGCGGTGAAGTGCGCTACGCCGCGCTGGAAAAAATCTTCCCGGAGGAGGCCGCCCGGCTGCACACGCAGCTGGAGAAGGAATTTGCCGAGCGCTATGTGGCGCTCAAGCAAAAGGCCGAGCAGGAGCTCGCGGCGGTTCAAGCCACCGAAGGGGCGGCGGCCGGCTCCGGCGACACCGATGTCTGCACCCTGTCCAGCACTGCCGAGCATGGCGGAGATGACGCCTGCGACGACGGTCGGGCCGGCAAGTAGCATAGTTAAATAAATGAGAAAAGGGCCGCCGCGTCGTGGAATGGGGCGGCCCTTTTTTATTAAATCATGTCCGAGAATATTGAAATAGACCAAACCAATCCGGAAATCGAATGCCGGCGCTGCGGCACGTGCTGCCAAAAAGGCGGTCCGGCCCTGCATATTGCAGATCAGGCGCTGGTCGAGTCGGGCAAGATCGCTCTCAAACACCTGTTGACCATCCGCCAGGGCGAGCCGGCGTATGACAATGTCAGCGGGACCATTGCGCCGGCTGTCACCGATATCATCAAGGTAAACACCTGCCACAACCGTGCTTCCCAATGCGTGTTCTACGATCCGCGGCTGAAACAATGCCGCATCTATGAAACCCGTCCCGCCGAATGTCAGGCGCTCAACTGCCGCGACACCCGGAAGATCGAACGCATTTACAGCACGCAACGGTTGACCCGGCGTCACCTGCTATCCAAAGTGGAAGGGTTGTGGGATCTGGTCCGGGACCACCAGGAGCGTTGCGACTACGGCTTTATATCCGAACTGGCGGCGCAGATCAGACAGGGCCTCAAGCCGGAACAGGCGCAACAGCAGCTTTTGGCGTTGATCCACTACGATGAAGCGCTAAGAGAGACCACCGTGGCACATGCCGGACACACGTCCGAAATGCTGGAGTTCCTGTTCGGCCGAAGCCTTTCCTTCACCGTCCAAATGTTTCAATTGAAACTGTCGACCACGGCCCAGGGCCGGATACTCGTACAGACGGATCCATCCCAGCCCCAGATGTGCTACCGGCGGCATCGCATTTCATAAGACAAATTGCCAAATCCCCCGTAGGCTGCTATAAAAGAAGCTGCTGTGCACATAATATGTCACGAATTGCCATAACTCCCTTCGGTATTTTTCGAACCAATAAAAATTTGAATAGGAGGCGGCCATGAAAGTCAGACGTTTGGGTATTGTTTTAATCGCGTTGTCCGTTTTAGTATGGCTTACCGCACCTGCCTGGTGCCAGGAGCAGACCGCTGAGCAACCGGCAGCGGCGCAGACCGAGGCCCCGGCGGCAGATCAGACCCAAGCCGACCAACCGGCCGCTCAACCCGCTATTCAAATTGAAGATGCCGTGGTGAGCCAGGATGTGGTGGACCGGGCGCCCGTGGGCAGCGGGGAGGTGATGGCCAAAGAGAGTGAAAGGGTGTACTGCTTTACACGGGTGGTCGGCGCGGAAGGTGAAACCAAGATTACCCACAACTGGTACTATAAAGGCGCCCTAAAGGCATCTGTGGTACTCGATGTGCGCTCTCCAAATTGGCGCACCTGGAGCACAAAGACCCTGAAGCCGGAGTGGGTCGGTGAGTGGATGGTGGAGATTCTTTCCGAAGATGGGACGCCGTTGGAGTCGATTATCTTCTTTGTTCAGTAAAGGATGTTGGGTCAGCGGCAGAGATAGTGTACCCCAAGTTCACCATTGGTTTATTCCTCGGCTATATCTTCGATATGTCGTTAATTCAATGCTGGCAAGGGTTTCTGGCCTTTTTGCCATCTTTTTTATGCAACTGTGGGGTGTACCCTTAAGTAATATGGTGAATTGTGGTTTTGATTTTATGCTTTTACATAAAACGTTTTTGAACTCTGCCGATTCTGTTGAACAAATCTTGGCTATATATTCCTAAATGTTTAATGCAAACACATTCAGCGAATGCCTATTACTATGATGTAGTACTCTCATGGTATCACACGAATCGATATACCAGATTTTTTAGGATACACTTCACATATTTGTAATCAGACCAATTTGAGATATGCTTCGCCAATGGAAAGTTTAAGCGAACTTGGATTTTCAGTGAGGAATAGCAGATGCCGCAGGCTCAGGAGTTTGTGTGATACGTTTCGGATATACAAACGACCAGATTCGAGCAGTAATGCAAAATAGCATAGATATTGCTTTTGTTTCTTCGGCCTTCATTTTTGTGCCTCCGAAGGAGGCAAAGAATATAGCCCCGGGTGTAAACCCGGGGGACTCAACTATATTCTGGTAGATTTAGCATACCACATAAAGTATTAGGTAGCAAAGACCTGTGACAGCTTGCCATTCTCAAAAGTTTAATGCCGGGTTGTGAATACCTTTGTATCAGAGCAATTTTACCGGTTTTTACAGAATAGCAGATACAGCCAATGCTAAAACCTATGTGATATGTTTGGGAAATATTCAACACAAAGGTCGGCACAAATTTTCCGATCTCCATCTAAGGTCATTTCTTGTCGAACAGTTTCCGGTCTGTACCCCATCCTATGATAGGTTCTAGTGAAATAACTTTTTATTTGTCCATGCAATAAAATGAGTTCCGCCATGGTCATCGAGAGTGTTTCCAGTACCAGTGAAAAGTCTGTAAAGTGGCTAATGGCAGGGATGGACGTCTGCCATTCAATTTCTGAGAAAAATTTACCGCTATATTTAAGAATATCTTATTTAGCCTGGAGGAGTTGATATGAAATTTTCGTTGCTAAACCGTAAAATTCACTATTGGGGTTCAATTACCATCGCAGCGCAATTGTTCATCGTGTTGATTACCGGTGTACTGCTTTTACTTAAAAAGGAGATAGAGTGGATTCAGCCACCTACAGTAAAGGGTGAAAAAAAGGGTGTGGCGGCGGACTTTGATCGTATTTTAGAGGTCGCGAGAACGGTGCCGGAAGCGGAAATCTTTACTTGGTCAGATATTGATCGTTTGGATGTTCGTCCCGGTAAAGGCATGCTCAAGGTGCGATCCAATAATCGCTGGGAGATTCAGATCAATGCACACTCAGGTGACGTGTTACACGTTGCCTATCGGCGTTCTGATCTCATTGAAAGCATTCATGACGGCAGCTTTTTTGGTGATTACTGCAAGTTGTGGATTTTTTTGCCATCGGCAACCGTCGTAATCGTCCTTTGGGTTACTGGAATGTACCTTTTTTTCTATCCGTATTACATAAAAGCCAAGCGGCGGAGGAGGGAACAGCGGCAAACTATCTTTGCGAAAGATTTCCAATAAACCGGAAAGCTGAAATACGCTTCGTAACTCGGAAAGTCCCACCACTTTTCAGAGCATAACCTATAGAAACAAATAAGAATATACGAGAATTTGGCTCAAATTCGTCCGCATTTGATATCGCTAAGTAAAAGGAAACAGGGGACAAACCTTGAATATTGAATTGGGTGCTTTAATTCACAATTCAACATCTCCTTCACTTTTCAGTGTGACAGGAAAATCGGTGTCGTCATGTTTCGCAGCACGGTACGGGTAGCGCCGCCAAACACCTCCTCGCGCAAACGCGATTGGGTGTATGCGCCCATCACAATCAGGTCGGCGCCAACCTCACCGGCGTAATGGATGAGGTCCTTTCCGCTGTCTCCCCCTTTGCGCTCGAGCTCGACCTGTTCAACC
>JASFGJ010000271.1:0-6171 GCA_050123815.1 Desulfobacteraceae bacterium | reverse complement strand
TATCCCCAGGAGATGTCAGACACCTGCGGGCCGGCGGCAAAAAGAGAGGGCGTACAAAGGATAGACAGTGTGATGACGACGAGTGCGGTTTGCGCGATTTTCTTCATTGATCCCATCCCGATTTCAATGAACTGAAAACGACAGCCGAGATCTCGATTCCTAAAATAGACTGTCTTTTCGAATCCTTAGAGCCGATATGGCCTCCTATTGCAGATATCGGTCTATCGGCTCATAAACTCAACCCCAAAATTTTATTTTATCATATAAGCTACTGAAACAAAAGGAATTTTTGTTCGTTGTGGGCAGAGAGTCATTGTGAATTCGTTGCTTTTGCATTATTTATCATATGGAGAAGATGCCGCATTTTAAGATATTGTTTAGATAATCCACCTTAAGGGGAGATCCCATGACCGCTTCACCCAGATCATTTTCCGTCAAAGATATTTTAACGCTTGAAGTTTCGCCCGCCCTGGGATGCACCGAACCTGTCGCCATTGCCCTGGGGGCTGCGGCGGCAGCGGCAATGCTGCCGGATCGTCCGGTGGAAACCATCGATGTGTGGGTGGACCCCAACATTTATAAAAACGGTATTGCCGTGTCCATTCCGGGCACCGACGGACTTTTCGGCCTGGACACCGCAGCCGCCTTGGGTGCCGTCGGCGGGGATCCCGGGTTGAAACTGGAAGTGCTGGAACCCATCGATGCAGCCTCCGTCGATGCCGGCCGGAAGCTCCTCGATGCGGGCAAGGTCAATGTGCATCTGCTGGAGGAGAAAAAAGGGATCTATGTGCGCACGATTCTCAAGGCCGGCGGCCACACGGCGGAAACCGTGATTGAAGGCATGCATGACAACTTGGTCTACCTCGCCCTGGATGGCGTCGAGCAAAAAGAGCGGCACGCCGCCCCCGGCGATGCAGGCGACTCATCCACCGTTCCGATTCATGAAATGGAAAAGTGGCTGAAAGGATTGCGTTTGACCCAACTCATGGCGCTGGTGGATGAACTGGATGAGGAGGATTTCGCCTTTCTGGAGGAGGGAATCAAATTCAATACGCAGCTGGCAGCGTATGGCCTGAAATTCGGCAGTGGGTTGGGTGTCGGCAAGACATTGGAGCGGTTGGTGCGTCAGCGGCTGATAAAACGCGACATGATCGCCGACGCGCGAATCATGACCTCGTCGGCGGCGGATGCCAGAATGTCCGGGGTCAAACTGCCGGCAATGAGTTCAGCCGGCAGCGGCAATCATGGGCTGACGGCCATTTTACCAATTGTTGCCGTCAAGAAATATCTGGAGGTCGACCGGAAAACCTACCTGGAGGCCATTGCCCTGTCGCATCTGGTCACGGCCTATGTCAAAGCGCACACCGGCCGGCTGTCCGCCATTTGTGGGTGCTCTGTTGCCGCAGGAGCCGGTGCTGCATCCGGTATTACATACCTGCTGGGCGGTGATGCCAACCATTTGGCCGGAGCCATCAAGAATCTTACGGAGGATCTGGCCGGTGTGATTTGCGATGGGGCGAAAGCCGGTTGTGCCCTCAAGCTTGCCACGGCAGCCGGGACTGCCGTACAAGCCGCCCTGTTTTCACTTCAAGGCGTCAAGGTCAGTGAAACTGATGGGATCATCCATGGTTCACCCGAGGTGACGATGAAAAACATCGGAATCCTGACCACCGAAGGAATGATCGAGACCGATCGCACCATCCTCAAAATCATGCTGGAGAAGCACTTTTCGAATCCCTGAAAATGGCTCCGCCGAATGCACTATTTCTCGACCCCCAACTCGTGCTTCAACCAGGCCTTGAGATCCTGATCAAGCCCATACACGCCTTTGAGTTCGCAAACGTCCTTTTCAAACCGCGGGGGCAGTTCAAATTGCGCCAGCTCGATCGCCTCTTTTGAGTTGCGGCGAATGAGGTAGATGTAAAATGGCTTCCGCCAGCAATTGACGACAAAATAAGTGGAATAATCGCTGTCCGAACGAATTATATTCTTTCCACTGCCCCAATCGGTATTGCCCCACTCCAGATAGAGTTTTACGGCCTCTTCAGGTCCGAGCTCCCAATCAATTTCATTGATCAGGTCGGTCTCTCGTTTCAGATCTTCCAGTGATAGCATGCAATGATCCTCCCATTTGTTGATAATACAACCACACTTTTTTGCCGTTAACCGGATAACGGTTTCAGAACATTATAAGATGGGCAATCCCTGCTGCTCTGTCAAGCTACGTTTCGCTAGCGATAGGCTTTAAGATAATTAATTTGGACTGCGTTATCGGTCGTCGCGGTATCACAATACAGCGTCCTCCCTCTAGCCTTGCCAAATTAATTATCTTAAAGCCTATATCTTTTGCCCCTGAAGGAATTGTCTTTCCAGCGCTGCAACCGCTTCCATGCGCTGGGCAATGAGGAAGGTTCGATAGATGGTGTCGTTGCCGTCGATGGGGTGTCCCAGTATCTTGCGTTCCAGCATGGCCAAAGCTTCGATGGATTTGTCGCATACCGGATAACCCCGGTCATCCAGGCGAATCGTGGCGTCGAAATAGACCCGGGAGATGTTGTTGATATCCACCAGTTTGATCTGGCCCGATGCCATCATGATCATGTTGCCCAGTCCGGCAAGGTCGGGAATATGCTCGGTTTCATGGATCATTTGTTTGATCTTCGATACAAATCGTGAGGCCTGACGCCGGGTGTGCTCGATCCAGCGTCTCCTTGCCGTGTCGGATGGGCCCGCTATTGCACCAAGGTCCTTGTAAAGGGCATTCAAGAACCGCTCGCCACTGAGAAGGCTCCACGGATCGACAATCTCTCCGGGGACATACTCCTGAAATCCGCATAGCATCAACTCATTGCCGTTCGGCCCCAGGTAATCGACGATGAACTCATTGGATCTGGCCAGGTATTGCGGAGCAAGATATTTTTCAACGATTTTAACACGCTCAATTTCGGTCAGGGCTTTCTGCGGGATTTTCAAACGCGTACGAAAGAGCCTGAAAATCTTACGGGGTGTTGCTTTGGGAAACCGTCGGTGTCCATCGATCACTGTTCCAGTGGTCTCCAACTCCAAATCCCCGGGATTCAATATCTCCATGACGTGCGAGCGCAGTCCCTGGCGGTGATGTCTGCGAAAGACATAGGGCGGCGACGGATTGACGAAGTTTAAACCAACGACGTCATCGTGTGTGATATACGGTTTGTCCCGGATATCTTCCGGCATTGCTGATAAATCCTCGCCGTCCTGTTCAATGGATGGTTGGCTTGTTGTCGTCGTCCTTGTTTTTTCCGTCGATAACCGTAAAGCGCGATCGACGTTTTTTTTGAGCGCGCTCGTAGAGTTTCCAGCGCCACCAGTTGGGATTGAGCAGATGACTCGGAGGTCGAAAATAGAGGTAGGCCGTCAGGATTCCCCCTAAATGATAAGCCCCGTAGGGATTGGCTTTTGCCAGAAAGGTCAGGACGGTGACCGCAATTGTTGCGTAGCTGATAAACTTGGCTTTGACCGGCAGCACAAACATCAGCAGGATCGTCGATTCCGGATGCAGCAACCCAAAGATCACGATCAAGGAGAGCAGGCTGGGCATCATTCCGCCGAAAGGAGCGCTGAACGCCGACAGCGTGCTGAACAGTGAGCCGATCAACGCACCTCCACCGGCGGCGATCACATATAGCCTGATGAACCGCCGGGTGCCCAGAGCAGACTCCACCGTGCCGGCAAAAAAATAAAAAATCAGGCAGTTGATTAGAAAACCGATGGGCGCTCCCGGGTTGTGGATCACCGGATGTGTCAGAACCTGCCAGATACGAAAGGTGCCGCTGTTGAGCGGGCTGAGCGCCAGCCACTGGTAGACCGGAACAGCCAGCCAGTGTTGAAAGATAAGTTCGAATATGTAGATCGCCGCATACCCGATCAGCATCGTTTTGCCGACCGGCGTCAGCGACACGCCAAATCCAATGGGGCTTCGATTGCCTTGGGCGAACATTTCGGCATGGCCTCCTGTCGATTGTTTAAATCTCAAAGTTCGGGTGAATGGGGTTGTTCAAAAAATGCATTATACACAATGCGACCGGCATCCACCACAGGTACTTATCGATTTATCGGCCGAAATTCCCGGAATCTTAATTACACCGGCACCATCAATGATACCAATGAAGCTCGAATAGGTTGATAATTTCCTTTTTCACCACCGGCACAGCCGCCAAACAGCTGCGACGGATGGATTAGTGGGCCTTGGGGTGAAACTCAACAAATAGGCGTTCATCAAGACCCGTATTAAACTGCAGCTCTGTGATGGTCGCTCTCCTGGCCAGACGTCCGTCGGTGTCATACTGGAAGAATTGTACCGGGAAATAGGTCTGGGCATCGACCCATACGTCTTCTTCTTTTATAGACATGGTCTCATCCGGATTGTTAGAGACCAATTTAAACAGGTAAGTCTTGCGGCCGTTGAGTGTCTCTTCGCCGATGAAACGGCTTGACCCGATTTTGAGATACTTTTCATGCTCATCGATAAAGTTCAGCCAGTCCGACTCGTGAATACCGTTTCCCCTCAAATCGAGTACCCATTTATTGGTCAGCGCAAAGAACTCTCCGTAGAACATGCGCTGTACAAAGGCCGTGAATTTGTTTCCAGCGATCACGCGGACCTGTTCAGGCTGGACCTGACGGTTGTAGATCAGGATCGATCCGGGATTGGGGCCTTCCAACACCTCCATTCTGATTTGAGACGGATTGCGGTAGTAATAGGCCAGCAAAACTTCTCTGGATTTTGTACCATCGGTGGAAAAGGTGCGGAAGCGGCATTGGTAATCGATGACGTGTACGATTTGTTTGCGCATTTTTTCGAGGATGGACACAAAATCGGGACTTTGGCTATATACCGGCGTGGCAAACACAAACAGGGAAAGGGCGAATACCAGCGGCCCAACAATCAGATTGGTGCCGATGGGTCGTATTGAGCATTTTGGTAACATATATCCCTGCCTGCAGGCGCCTGCCGCGCTCCTTGTTTTTATAGCATGTTGCCGGTGTTGACTAAACTAAAATCAAAATTTACGCCCGTCAAGCATTTCACAATCAATCCACCGCTTTTGCTTGTATATGTTTCGTCGCTCTTAGATGCGATGATCTGTACCTGCGCCCCCTCTTCTTGCAGGCGCATCAGCGGCACCCAGAACTCGAGATCTTCGTAAGCGGGGCCGACCAGTATACCGATGGTTTTTCCCGTAAGGCGCATGGCGTCCTTTTCAGGCGATTCGGGCCTGTTAGCGTGTCAATTGCATTCACTGTTTGAACCAGTAAGGCCGCATCGATGGATGTCAAGCCGCAACCGCGACGAATCGATATGTAAAGGCCATCCCGGCCGTCTGGTATTGCAGTTGCCTGCTGGAAGGCGGAATGCTTCTCTTTGGTTTTCCCTTGACACCCAATTTGCCATTTAATAGAAAATCAGGCTGGTACCCATCACCATTATACATTCCTGAAGAGCAGCCATTCGGCAGAAGGCGTTGCATTACAATTAAGTCAATGTTTGTGAACGGATCATTGATACAAATTGTATCCGGCCTTTACCGCCTCTAACTGCTGCCGCAAGGAATAAACAGCCGGATCTTAAAAACGATTTCCAACAAACGGACTCAACGCGCGTGGCCATCCGGAAAGGATTCAGGCGACGTGAAAGCAATAACTAATTGAATCCTCTATACAGGTTAGGCTGTGCATGCATAATCTTATCGATTTTTGAAAAACGGGATTCGCCATGAAATACAAACAGTTCAGACACGGACCAAAATTTTTTTTCTGGATCGGGATGCTGTCCGGTATATCGATGTTGTTGGCATGCGGCGACGGCGGATCCTCCAGCGATGCGATTTTCGACACCGGTACACTCGACTTCCGGATAGCCTATCAAGGTGCCGAAAAGGGGCAACGATTCCAGACAGCCGCCATTGATTGCGCCGGCGAAGGCATCACCACCATTGAAGCTGAGGTTTATGATTCCAATTTCACATCGCTATCCGTCGGAGGTCCATGGGATTGCGATGCCGGTAATGGAACGATTCGATCCGTCCCGGCCGGCAGCAACCGGACCCTTGTGGTGTTGGGAAAGGACGATGCTAACGATATTGTTCTCCGTGGCGAGAAATCGGGGATTGATGTTGTTTCCGGCCGTGA
>JASFGJ010000270.1:0-6175 GCA_050123815.1 Desulfobacteraceae bacterium | reverse complement strand
AAACCAGGTCCCTTTTTTGCTCAAGTGTCCGACCTTTTGCGAACTTGATGCTGACAACCGGCATGTCTCGCCTCCTTAGGATGATGGGTTGATTTGCACAAGACGAATGTCTGAAAGTTTAGTTTAGTCGACCGGCACCAAGAGAAGCAATGCAGTAATAGGAAAAACGTGAGATCGCCTCGAAAAAACAGTCATTTTTCTTCATGATGATACTTGCTCGGACAAGGTCCTGTGGCATATCTATTCAGAGGGGCTTTTGCCGGGATCGACGGATATCCGATCGGCTCGACACAGGGCGCATCGGTCCTCGCCACACTGCTGGCAGGCAAAGCAATCAGGGCAGGTATGTTTTTTATCCTGCTGCGCCTCTGGACAGAAAACTTTTCCGGGCAGACCGGGATTTATCTGCCATGCCATAATCCAACCTCTGAGTGTTTCATCATGATATTCATACGGTAGATCGGAATTGGGTTTTGTCAAACCAGGCCCGCCAAGTAAAAGTCCTGGCAAGAGCTGAGCCTCATGTCGCGGCTGTGTGTCAAATTGGCATCTTTTCAGCACCATTCACGGAAGGACCCGATGATTGACGGCTCAGGCACAAATGCCAATGAGCCCCAACAGCTTGACACGTTTGAAACCACTGTGCGACAGTACCCCCGCCCGGACAAATAACAATTGAGGATTCCATATGAAGGAAGAGCTGTACAAAAAAATGGAGCAGATGTTTCCTCTGATGGCGCATCGCTACCAAGAGGTGAGCCCCATAGAGTTGACGGTCTGTCAGTTGGCCCGCGGAAATACATTCAATATGCGCGTCATCGGGTTGGAGGCCATCAAACGATTCCGGGCGGAACATCTGGATTGCGCCATAACCTTTAAACCCAACCACCTCAGCGAGGCTGACTTTCTGCTGCTGTCGCTGCTGTTTCGTGAAAACAACATGCGCGTGCTCACGGAGGGCGGATCAAACCTGTTTATTGAGCATATTGATATTTTTAAAGATATTTTACCCCTGTTTATCAATCCCGCCTTTCGGCAGCACCTGGCCGACGACCTGACCATGAGTCTGGCCGACTATTTAACGACCCGCGGAGCGTTCAAGCTGTTCCGTGAACCGCAGACCCTTCAGACTGGCGATGGCGAAAACGTAACCATCGGAAAAAAGGACATTTTAAGCCTGATCCGGGCCTACCGGCAGCATCTGGTCCAACAAAAGGAGATGTACGTCACCTTTCCCGGTTATTCGAGCGTCAAAACCGGATTTATGGACTTTATCAAGAAAGACGATATAAAAACCGGCCGCAGCTATACCGGCAAGTTCGACGGCTTCCACCACCTGCCCTTTCAAATGGATATCGAGGCGTCACTGGCCACCGGGGTGGACATCTATGTGGTCGATGTAAACATTGCGTACGCGCCGGTCCTGGAGGATGAAAATTTCGTCGAGCTGCTGCGCATGCAGGAAGCCGGTGTAAGCAAAAACAAAATCTATCTAAAAGACTTGGGCTACATTGTCGAAACCCTGTGCCGCGACAAACACAAGGGTGAGCTTTCCATCAAATTCGGAAAGCCCCAAAAAATCGATACCACGTCGCTAAAAGACCCCTTTTTGAGCCGCAAGATAAAAACCTCGGCCCAGAGCCTGGCCCAAAAAACATTTGACCTGTCGCAGACCATGCAGCCTGTGTTCCCGGCCAACATCTATTTCTGGGCCTTTGACGAGCAGTTCAATCGGCTCTCCATCCGTGACATGAAAGAAAAAATCGACGATATTCGCGACCACCTGCGCCACCTGCTCTGGGGCAAGAACCAACGACGCGTGGATCTGCATTATCTTCTGGACTATCGCAACCACATCTACTCTGCGGATGAAATTATCAACCGCACCTTCGACCTGTTCAACAACCGCCACAAACAAATCACCGCCCGAGACGGCGACATGTTCGTCATCTACAACCAGCATGTAGCCATGCAATACCGCAACCACATCGCCCACTTCATGGAAAGTATGAATGTTAAGAAAAAGAAGGGATAAAAATGACATGAAATCAATCAGCCATACCAAAGCATTCGAAATGGCTATTCCTGTCGCAGACCTGTTTCCGTTGTTCAGTCCAGAGGGTGAAAAATTCTGGGTACCGGATTGGGATTACGTCAATGTGATGGGAACGACCGAACTTGCCGAGGACTATGTTTTCTTGACAAAAACCCATGACCACGGAACAACGGATGCAATTTGGATCGTCAAAAAATATGACGCCAAATCCCATTACGTGCAATTTTACAAAATTAAGCCCGATGATAAAATTGGCGTGGTCACGGTCAAGTGTACGAAACTGGAAGCTGCGAAAACAAGCGTTCAGGTGACCTATAAATATATTGCGCTGTCAGCAACCGGGGAGCGGTTCGTTTCTGAGTTCAGCAAGAGCGCTTATGAAAAATTCATCGCTGAATGGCAGATGCTGATATCCCAATATTTTGAGTCCCGGGAGTGACATTGTTTTACATCAGAGACAGACAAAGAGCGGTCTTCGCGGTTGAGAGCTAACGTTAGATTCTGACGGGACGAAATGAAACAATCAAAAATTAAATTGCTGGTGGTGACATTGCTTTCGATTGGTTGGGCCGCAGTTGCCTTGTGGTTAACGTATAGCATGTTTAACACATTTTGAAAGCGTGGCCCTCGATCTGGCGCAAATAGGGACATCCTTAGACTTGAAAACACTATTTGAGATGTTACCATATAGGCCATGCCAGCGACCCACACCATTTATGAGCCTTTGAAAACCTTGCGCCGGACACTCCCGGCGGCAGCCGAGTTGCTTCAGCTCGATCTGGGCGAAACCTTCACTCATTGGGCTCAATCCCTGGATCGTAAGCTGCTGCCCCGCATGGCCCGGGAATTTCCGCTGGTGGCGGCCATCTGCGGGGGAGGTTCGGCCGGCAAGTCCACCCTTTTCAACGGTTTGATGCAAACGCCGTTGTCGCCCAGCGGCGGCCGGGCCGGCATCAACCGCCGGGTCCTGATCGGAACCCACGAGGATTCATCGGGCAACACGCTCTTTTTGCAAGCCCTGGAAGAAACCTTCGGTGCACCCGCCGAGCCTCTGGACAATTCGCAGCAGCTGTTGACGCCGGGCAGCCCCCTGCTTTGCGCCAGCACCGATTTACCCAAAAGCATCGCGCTGCTCGACACCCCCGATATCGACACCGGCGCCAGAGGCCATTACACCAACCGCGATCTGGCCCGCCACAGCCTGGAGGTGGCGGATCTGTTCCTCTACATTTTTACCAATGCCACCTACAACAATCGCGACAATACCGATTTTATCGCCCGCATGCTGACCGGAATGGGGACGCGGCCCTGCTACCTGGTTTACCGGGTCTACCCCGGATTCGACGATGGGGAGGTGCTCAGCCACGCCCGCACTGTGGCCCGCAATATTTATGGAGACAACTTTGAAGCGCATTTGCTGGGAATCTACCGCGCCGACGAGGACAATGCCGTGGCAGCCGGTGAAAAGACGATCGCCTTGCAGCCGATATGGGGCGTCAAACACGATCTGTCCGCAGCCTTGGCCGGGTTGGACGCCCGTAAATTGCGACAGCAGGTGCTCGGCAGCATGCAGACGGATGCTCTGGAGCAGGCGTCGCATATGACAGAGCGCATCCGGCAGTCGTCCGAAAACCTGTCCCACTACCGTAGCGCCATGCAGCAGGCCCAGGGCCGCGCCATCCGGCAGGTCTTGTCGCACTTCCCCGCCGACCAGGTCCTGCGCCGGTTTGCCAAAATCTGGATGGCCTCGGATCCGCCTCACATCAAAATAATGCGCCGCACCGGCCGCATTGTGGGCTGGCCCATGCGGGTGCTGCTCAAAACAGCCCGCAAAGTCGGCGACACCGCCGGTTTGGAAGACCGGGCGGTTGCGGCGCATCTGCCGGAACAGCGATTGGAGGCGGATCTGCTAAAAGGGGCCAACACGTTACACCGGATCTGCCTTGACCCCCAATACACCTGGGAAGGCCGGCAAGCGGCAGCACCGGCGGCTGTTCATCCTGTACAGGAGCGGCTGCGCCGGGAAAATTGGCAGTCCGCCATTGAAGCGATTCTTGCAAACAAAACCCAGGTGTTGAACTGGTCCCAACAACTGGATGAGGACTTGAGTGCACTGGCCCAAAAGCTGCGGGAACAGATGAGCTTGATCGACCAGATGCGGCAGACCTTTTCCGCGCTGCTCAATGTGATTCCCGCCACGGCCGCCATTACTTATATTCTGCATACCGGCGATCCGGTGGGCGCCGCCGGAATCAAGGTCAAGCTGACCGGATTGCTGGGATTGCACGATCTTTACGCCCTCGTGGCAATACCCGCCACAGCAGGGCTTTCAAAAACCGATCAGCAGCAGCTGGACCTGCTCTTGAAGCCGCTGGTGCAAGCCTGGTTGGAAAACAAATACAAAACCGTCCAAACATTGTTTGAACAGCAGATCAGCGGAAACCTGCTCGAGGCGGTGCACGCCACCGCCGCACAGATAGACCAATTGCTGTCGGATGCAGACAAGGCCCTTGAGCAGTGCGGCAAACGCTAGCAATGTATAGAAGGAGGAAGCTGTATTCGCTATACCGCGACAACCGATAACGCAGTCCAAAAACATTGCCCTGATTTAGACGTTAAGAGAATGTTTTTGGCAAGGCCAGAGGGAGGAAGCTGTATTCGCTATACCGCGACGACCGATAACGCAGTCCAAAAACATTGCCCTGATTTAGACGTTAAGAGAATGTTTTTGGCAAGGCTAGAGGGAGGAAGCTGTATTGACAATACCGCGACGACCGATAACGCAGTCCAAAAACATTCTCTTAACGTCTAAAGGAGAGTAGTGGATGGCCAAACAGTACCTGGCAGCCCTGGAGGCCCGGGGCCGGATCGAAACCCATGTGCGCGACATCACAGAATTGCAGAACACACTGCGCAAAGTCCCCTTGTGGCGGCCGGCGGCGGTGCTCGACAAGCAGGCTGAAGAGGCCAAAGGCATCATTGCCGATCTGAAACGCCGGCTGGACGGACGCCTGGTGGTGACCATCATCGGGCCCTCCGGCGCGGGAAAATCGACGCTGTTCAACGCCTTGGCGGGCAAAGACGACCTCTCTCCCGTGGGCAGCCGCCGCCCTACGACGCGGGAGCCGCTTGTGCTGGCCGATGACGCCCAGGCCGCCAGGCGTCTTTTGGGGGATTCCGACAATCGCCGGCCCATCGTAACCACGGGATCCGCCCGGCACATTATACTGGTGGATACACCGGACACCGACAGCGTCGACAGCTCGGAGCATGTGGATGAGCTTTTGCAAGCGGTCCGGCAGTCCGACGTGCTGATCTGCGTGTTTGACGCTCAGAATCCGCTGCGCAGGGATCATGCCGACTTTATGGCGCCGCTGGTTCGCCGCTTTCACGGAGCCTCCCTGGTGGCGGTGGCCAACAAATGCGACCGGCTTGACGCACGGGAACTCACCGATGAGATCGGTCCCGGTCTGGAAGATTATCTGAAAAAGGCGTGGGACACCCAACCCGATGCGGTATTGCTGATCTCCGCTCGCCGTAACCTGCAAGATCCCCATTGGGAGTCCCAGGCAGGGCCGCGGCACGCCCTGGATCAGTTCGATCTTCTAAAACAACTGGTGTTCGAGCACTTGAATCAGCCCGGTATCGGGCGCGACCGACGTATCGCCAATGCCGGACAGATCCGCAATTACATCGCCGACCGCATCCGGCAGTCGGCCAAAGCACATGGGGCCGTGCTGGTCCAAAGCCTCGAACAGATGGCACAAGCCGAACAGCAGGCTCTCAAAGAAGCCCTGGAACAACTGCGATCCGACGACCGCCAACAGCTGATGGGGGTTCAGGTGCGGATCTATCAGGCCCTGGCCCAGCGTTGGCTGGGACCTGTGGGATGGCTGGTGGCCATATGGAGCCGCCTGATTGTTTTCGGCAGCGGATTGACGGCCCTGTTGCGGTTCGGCAATCCGCTGCGCCAATTGTGGGGCATGGTCAGCTCCTGGCGCCGTTTTAAAGAAAGTCGCTCGGCTTTGGCCTTGCTGGAAGATCAAACCCGCGCCGACGCCGCGCTGGATAAATTCCTAAAGGCCATGATGATCCGCTGGCCCGATATTGCCGGACAAT
>JASFGJ010000269.1:0-6190 GCA_050123815.1 Desulfobacteraceae bacterium | reverse complement strand
TACACCGACGCCTGGTGGACGATCGCAATGCCGCCTGGCTGCCGCAGATCAAGAAAATGATTGCATCACCGCAAACAGAGTTTGTACTCGTGGGCGTGGCCCATCTGGTCGGTCCCCAGGGCATTGTTTCACTGCTTAAAAAACAGGGGCTGAACGTAAGCAAATTGGAAAATTAAGCCGTCTTTGCCTCACACAATAGAAGTGGTTTCAAAACCTGTGTCAGTTTTCGTCCAGAGTCTGACGAACTTTGCGGGCAAGGTCCTTCTGCAGAAACGGCTTTTGAATATGGTTCACTCCCGGGTCCAGGATGCCCTGATGCACGATGGTGTTGCTTGTATACCCGGACATATAGAGCACTTTCAACCCTGGGTGTTGCTTGGACATTTGCCGGGCAAGCCGGACGCCGTTTTCTTTCCCGAGGATCGCCACGTCGGTTAGCAGAAGATCGACGGCATTGCCCTGGGCGGTGAAGATGTCAAGTGCGGCCGAGGCCCGATCGGCTGCCCAGACGGTGTACCCGAACCCGGAAAGGGTGTCGGAAACAATCTCTTTCAGTGCTTCATCATCTTCGACCACCAAAATGCTTTCATTGCCTCCGATAACCCCGGAAGCCGTATCGCTTTGCCGTTTGATGGTATGCTTGGCTTCCTTTTTATCATACCTCGGTAGATAAACTTTGAAACAGGTTCCCTGGTCCGGCTCACTGGATACCCGGATATGGCCGCCGCTTTGCTTGACGATACCATGGACGGTGGCCAACCCGAGGCCGGTGCCTTCTCCTTTGGCTTTGGTGGTAACAAAAGGAATGAAAACTTTGGGAAGCAACTCCTTTCCAATTCCAGTACCGGTGTCGCTCACCGACAGCATCACATAGGGGCCCGGCCGCACGTCCACCTGTTGGCTGGTATACGTCTCATCCAGCACGACATTGGCTGTTTCGATGGTTAGACGACCACCCTGGGGCATGGCGTCTTGGGCATTGACCACCAAATTCATCACCACTTGCTCCATCTGCCCCTGATCCGCTTTTATGATATCAAGATCCGGATCGAGCTGTGTTACCATTTCGATGCCTTTGCCGATAATCCGCGCCATCATATCTTCAAATTGTGTTAGGATATCATTGAAATTCAGCGGCGCGGGCTCCAGGATCTGCTGGCGGCTGAACGCCAGAAGCTGTCGAACCAGGTCTGCGGCCCGTTCAGCGGAGCTGTAGATCTGATCAAGTTTTTTGCACTGGTCGCTTTGCAGATCCGCCTCGATGCGCAGCACGTCGGTAAGCCCCAGAATGACGGTCAAAATGTTATTAAAGTCGTGAGCCACGCCACCGGTCAAGTGGCCGATGGCCTCCATCTTCTGGGCTTGATAGTATTGTTGTTCCAGCTGGCGCCGCTGCTCTTCAAGCTGTATACGTGCCAACACGCCGCAAATCTGATCGGCCACACGTTGCACGAGGCGCAACTTGTTTGTTGAAAAGTAGTCCCGCTTGGGTGAGCCAATGACCAGGCAACCGGACGAATGGTCGTCTATTGCAAGGGGCATCAGCAGAAGGGATGCAATACCGCGTTCCTCCAAGATGCCGCGCAAGGCCTTTATGCGATGATCCGATGTCACATCATGGATCACCAGTTCAGATGTCGCCGTCACCAGGGCAGCGACCGAGGGCTGTTCATCCAATGCCACCGACTGGTCGAGAAGGCAGCGGGGTTGCGCGTCCGATGCGACGTCGGGCGCCAGGTGTTCGGCCACAACCGTTGCCCGATATTGCTCCGCATCGATCAGCACAGCCACG
Organism: Desulfobacteraceae bacterium; assembly: GCA_050123815.1. Classification (GTDB taxonomy): domain Bacteria; phylum Desulfobacterota; class Desulfobacteria; order Desulfobacterales; family Desulfosarcinaceae; genus JARRKU01. Next base: position 4,398 of record JASFGJ010000269.1, on the reverse strand, counting down.
GCCTGTGGCAAATCAAAAGCAAGCGACAATTCTTTGCATGCGGTCGATAGAATACTTTCGATACGCGTTTCGTTTGCAGATGCTGCAATGACTTTGTTGAGCAACCTGAGCTCGCGAAATTGCCGCTGGTTTTTGAGCCGGGTTTTTTTTTGTTCGGTAATGTCGATCAGAAAACCCTGATAATAGCTTTGTCTTCTGCGATGGTTGCGAACCACTTTGGCGCAGATCATGACCCAGATAATATCCCCTTGCTTTCGCCGGAATCGGGTTTCGAAATTTAAGATTTCACCTTTTTGCTTGAGCATGGTTCGAAAACGATCGCGATCTTCCGGTTGAACATACAGCTGCTCGGCGACATTTTCGATGGATGTAATCAGCTCCAATGGGGATTCGTAGCCCAGTATCCTGGCCAGCGAAGGGCTGGCGCTAAGCAGCCGCCCCTGAGGCGTCACTTCAAATATGCCTTCGATGGCGGTTTCATAAATGCTGCGGTACCGTCTTTCACTGGCTATGAGGTCTTCATGAGCCTGCTGCAGGGCAACGGTTTTTTCCTTGACTCTGTTTTCAAGATGTTTGTTGAGGTTTTCCAGCTTCCGGGTCAGAACGATCCGGTTGTCCATCTCTTCTTTCAACCGCAGGGCGGCTTTTAGACGGGCTTTGACAACCGGCAGGCTGAACGGTTTGATGATGACGTCCACCGCACCCAGGTTAAGCCCTTTGGTTTCATCGACATCCTGATCGCGCGCAGTGATAAAGATGATCGGGATATCCCATGTTTCCGCACTGGCTTTGAGTCGGGAGCAGACCTCGTAGCCATCCATTTCCGGCATCATGACGTCCAGTAAAATCGCATCCGGCCGGTCTTCGGAATTGGCGATTTCCAGGGCCTTTTGTCCGGTTGTCGCATAGGTCACCCGGTAGTCGCCATTCAGGGCTCCCATCAGCGCATGGATGTTGCCAGGATTGTCATCCACAACAAGAACCGTATTGGACGATGGTAAGGCCTGGGCTGCCTTAAACAAGTAGTCGTACTTTTCTTCGTAGGCAAGCAGAGCCTCTCGCGTGTCATCGAGCTCCATCATATTGGTGCGGACCTGCCGTTCCAGCTGTAGATTCATCTCCTCCAGCCGGGTTTTAAGGCTTAGCCGGCGCTCCAACTCCTTTTTCAATCCCAGCACACTCTTGATGCGTGCCTTTACGACCGGCAAGCTGAAAGGCTTGGCAATATAGTCCTGGGCTCCAATTTCCAGACCTTTGACCTCGTCCTGATACTCGGAACGCGCCGTAATGAAGATCACGGGAATGTCCCGGGTGTAAGTTTCTTCCTGCAATTTGGCAAAGACTTGGTAGCCGTCCATCTCCGGCATCATGACATCCAGGAGGATCAAGTCCGGCCGATTGACGGAACTGGCAAGCGTCAAGGCTTTCCGGGCACCATTGGCATATATCACCTCGTAATCCGATTCCAATTGTTCGATCAGCGGCCAGATGCTTTCAGGGTTGTCGTCAACGACCAGTATTCTATCCATCGAGGACATGGGGCGACTCCTCATGTTGCTCTGTGGGCAGATGTAGCATTGCATTCATTTCCGATACGCACTTCAGGGCCAGATCCGAGTCCAAGCGGTAGACGGCGCGGTCCAACCGCCTTAACTCCGTTCTCAGTTGCGTGCCTTTGACCAGCGCTGCTAACTTTGGCAGCAGGTGTCTGATCCGTGAATCACTTTTTTTCAACAAATCTTGCACTTCGCACAGCAGCGCAGCGATTGCATCGACGTCAAGTGGACCATCCGATTCAGTCGGCAATGCGGTTTCATTTGCCTGATCCAAATCCAGTCCCGCCAGGGAATCGATGACACGTCGATGGTGTTCGACGAAGGCATCCATTTCCGGTGCCGATTCAGATCCGGGCCCTTCTAGAATCCTGCGCTCCAGCTTCCGGGTGGCCGCAAACAGCGCCTCAGCGCCGATATTGCCCGCCGCTCCCTTGATCGTGTGAACCAGCTGTTTTGCCTGGTCCGTATTGCCTTGTGTCAACATTTGCCGTATCAGCTGATCGGCCTTGCTGAACTGTTCCAGAAAACCGCCCAGGATTTTTCTCAACAGACCTGCATTGCCGCCAATCCTGGTCAAGGAGCGCCTCAGATCGATTCCCGGGATCTGCTCCGGCATCTCATCCCATGGATCGGGGTCGATGCGTTGTTCCACGACTAACCGGGGTTGTTGGTTTGGCGGCCGAGGTTGAAGAAATTTGGCGAGCACATTGGATAGCTGCTGCTCATCAACGGGTTTGGCCAGATAGTCGTTCATTCCGGCATCGAGGCAAGTGCGTTTGGTGCCTTTGAGTGCGTGCGCGGTCATGGCAATAATGGGCAGCTGCTTAAATAACGGGTCGGAGCGGATAATGCGCGTGGCTGTGTATCCATCCATGACCGGCATCTCAATATCCATGAGGACGGCATCGTAGACCGGCCGCTGGTCGTTCAGGCTCTGTTTGAGCTGTGCCACGGCTTGTCGCCCGTTGGCGCTCACATCGACCCGCAACCCCATCGAGCTCAGCAGCGCTACGATAAAAGTCCGGTTGGTTTCGTTGTCTTCCACCAGCAAGATACGGGCGCCGGCAAGATTTTTTAAATCCGTCTGATCCTTCTGATCTTTGAGACTTGCGGACGGAAGCAATCGGGCCTGCGCTCGATCGGTCTGGCGCTTGAGCTCAATTGTGAAAAAGAAAGTCGTGCCCTTGCCGACAGTGCTTTCCAGCCATATCCTGCCGCCCATCGCTTCCACCAGCTTCTGGCAGATTGAAAGGCCCAAACCCGTCCCTTCGTGCTCTCGATCGACGGAGCCGTCGGCTTGGGTGAACGGCTTGAAAAGAACATGAATTTTATCCGTCGGAATGCCTATCCCGGTGTCCTGAACAGAAAAGAGCAGGTCAATGGTGGAAGCATCCCCGATGATCCGGTGCGCCTCGGGCGCCAGTTGGATTTGAACGACGACTTCTCCTTTATCGGTAAACTTGATGGCATTGGAAATTAAGTTGATTAATATCTGCCCCACCCGGGTGGGATCGCCTCTCAAATCCGATGGGACATCTTCGTGTACAAAAAAGAAAATCTCGATTTGCTTTTCGGCCGCTTTGAGACGGAACATGTCGGCCAGTTTTTCCAGAATTCTATATAGAGAGAAACTTCGGTTGGAAAGTTCAAATTTGCCGGCTTCAATTTTGGAAAAATCCAGAATGTCGTTGATGATATTGAGCAGATGCTCGGATGACTTCTGGACGTATTCAAGATATTCTTTCTGGCTTGGCGCCAGCTCGCTCTTCAGGACCAGATTCGTCAATCCGATCACCCCATTGAGGGGGGTGCGAATTTCATGGCTCATTCTGGCCAGAAAATCACTTTTGGCGCGTGTCGCGGATTCCGCCTTTTCCTTGGCCAGGGCCAGTTCTTGTGTCCGCTCCTGCACCATATCTTCAAGTTTTTTATTCAACTGCTCCAGTGAGGTCATCATGGTGCCAATGGCGCCGCTAAGGCATTCAAGTTCGTAGACGCCTTTATAATCCGGCTTTTGACCGGACGCCAGGAGATGGAGGATTCGTTTGACGGGGCGGTTGACAGACCTGGTGATCAGAAACACAACGACAATCACGGTGCCTGACAGCACGCCCGCTGTTGCCAGATACACCTCAAAAACAGAGGCTGCATGGCGCGCAAAGAAATAGTGCAGAAGCCCGAGAATCAGCCATAGCAGGACAGTGGGAAGCGTGATTCTGAAAACCAGTCGGGAGGTGATAATTTTTATTTGATCTTTCATCAAAGTATCTGTCTGACTCAACCGATCATCTGCAACGCCATGTAATATTGCATGTCAAATTTTGGATAAGCCGTTCGCTGCTCCGCGAAGCCAGAAGTGCCAACAGGTCCGAAGAACGATGATTCAGCAGTAATCTGAAAGCCATTGCAGGATAGGCAGGGCAGGTGCAGGGGGCGCGTAGCGGGTAAGGCTGTTGTCATAGTGGCGGCTTATGCCACACGACAAACGTATCGAGGCCCCTTTTGCGCAATAGAGGCAGTCCTTCGGCGCATTTGCGGGCAATCTTGGGAAACGTACAGTTGCCAAAGAACGCGATAATCGGCGCATTTGCGGGCAATCTTGGGAAACGTACAGTTGCCAAAGAGCGCGATAACCTGAATTTTGTATCCTATACTAAACTATTCAAAGGGCTTCAACAAGAACTTAATCCTTTGCAACTGAGGCCAAGCGCCCACCCGCGTGTCAGCGATTTCGCATGGGGAACAGGGAGCTGCCCAGCGGTAATCCGTTTGTTTGCCGAGCGCATCCTTGTTGTTTTTTCGGTTTTAACGTAATGTACAAAACTTAGCCTTTTCGGAGATT
>JASFGJ010000268.1:0-6198 GCA_050123815.1 Desulfobacteraceae bacterium | reverse complement strand
CTTGAGGGAGAGGGTTTGGGTGAGGGTGAACGTTGCGAAAGACCACCCCCACCTCACCTCTCTTCTCCTCCTTAAGGTGAGAGGAAAATAGTATATTGGATGGACACTATTTAGAATGCCTGATGATCAACAGCGCCGTCAAGCCATCCTCCCGGCAGGTCTGCATCGCTTTGATTTCCAGGAGATCATCGGGCGCAATGTCATCCAGGGTCAGCGTCTCGACACCATTTTCGATCTTCTCGTAAATCGGTGTGCCGGACGGCACATTGATTGTCTGCCCATCGGTGGTTTGAATAGCCCCATCGGCAACCGTTTCGACAACGGCCTCCATGTGCTCGATCTTTGGAATACACTCGCCTGGAGTGGGATTCTCGCCTTCGCCCTCGGGATCCACTTTGAGAACCAGGAGGGCTCGGTCGGGTTGATCGTTACAGCCGCTCAGGATATGGCAAACCAGCGCATCGCCCGCAACAATGTCTCCAAATTCCATCTCCTGCGGCGGGCGCTGGGTCATGTCGACATAGACGGTTTCAGCTGATACGGCGATAGATGTCTCATTTTCGCCGATGATGGTGTTGTCACCCACCTCGGCGACGGTCAATTCGATCCGTTGATGATGGGGCAGGCAGTGATCATCATTCGGCGGCTCGCAGTCCGGCTTTTTTACGATCACCACGGCGCTGTAATCGGCAGGTTCGCAGATCTTGAGGGCCGCAACGAGCAAGAGGTCGCCCGCCTCAATATCGCCAAGCTCCATAGGCTCCTGCTCATCAAGGGTGCTGAACCAATTGGGGGTGTTTTCAGGAACCTGAAGCGTCGCACCGCTTGCCGCCGTGATGATACGGTTTTCCAGATCGACACTTTCGACAACCAATTTGACAAATTGCGGCCAGACGACAAGTGCGCCGGCTTGGGCCGTGCCATCCGACTCGGGGTTGCTGTCTAGTTGCAGCTGTACGCGGGGCGCTTCGCATGCCACCAGTGCGGTCAATGTCTCCAGCGTCAATTCGGCCCCGCCTTTGACGCTAAGGGGTGCCGAGTCCGGCAAAAAGACAGTCATCTCTTGCTCCGCAAAGCACGCCTCTTTGGCCGCCTCGGCTGTTGAGTCCTCATCCGGTTTCGTATCATGGGGGATGCCCATGGCGGTTCTGATGGTGAGCAGGCTGCCGCCTTCGGCGGTTTCGATTTTGGTCAGTATCCCGGCGACTTTGCGAGCCTCCAGAAAGACGGCAATGGCGTTCATACTGTCGGACCCGTCACCCATTTTACCCACAATGTGAGTTTTCAGCCCTGGCTGGATCTTTTCGGCACCCACGTCAACGCCGTCGAGACGGATGGTGGTGCCATCAGACAGAACCACAGTGGTCAAATCATCCTCAGACATGACACCGCCTTTGAAAATCGGATCATCCCAATGAAATGCGGGATTGACCAGAAATTGATTCTGACCATCGACGGCGCTTTCCACCACACCGGACAGGCTCTCTACCTCACCGATGATTATCATGTCGGTGAAGAAACGACCGTCGGTATCGAGTTTCCCTTTGATGGAGATTATTTGATTTACGGCCAAGGCTTCCGGGCCGGTCAATTGGCCGGCATCATCAAAGATATCGGCATCTTCTTCGAAATAGACATCAAGGGTGGCATTTGCGCCAAAAGGTGTCATTCGAACACCGATCACCGTTTCATTGTCCTGATCCTGATAGAGCAATTCGGTAATCTCACCCTTGATCAGGTGGTGACATGGGCGTGGATCGTGCATGGGGCCGGCCTCAGCAAACACCACAGGCCTGAAATTGTAATTGGGGCCGGCGGCATGAATCGATTTTTCGGCATCAATATCCAACCGTAAAGAAAGGGTTTCACCCGGTTTCACATCGATTGGGCCTTCGGGGTTCAGATCGATTTTGCCGCTTGACAAATGGAGGTCGACCGGCTGGTCGGCTTGTTGGCCCTCCACGCTGTTCACCGTCAATCTGATTTTCTGATACGCACCTGCCGGCACTGATGAGTTGACGGCTAGAAGCAGGTCGTCTTCCCGCAGCGACAACAGATCGATGCGTTCGGGATTGTCGGTTTCATAAATTACCACAGGCGCCCCATTGCCTTCCGGCAGGAGTGATATTTCAGACACTTCGATCCAAATGTGATCAAAGTCATCCGCCGGCCCATCGGCCAAAAAAAGGGCGACCTTGCTGGTGCCGCCACTATCATTCTGATTTGATGATGAAGAATCGCCACTGCATCCCATGATTGCAAGCGATGCGAGAAATAGTAGAACAAGTAATAGTAAAATGGATCGTCGGTTTCTGGTCATATCATCCTCCTCCTTACTTTCGAATTATTCGTGCCGCTGAAAGAGTTTTTTGCGGCGGATGGCGCTGGTGTCGAACGATTGCTTTTGATGAAATCCCGTTCTTTGCGCGCGGTAAAAACGTAAACGATGGTCGACGTGCCGCCTCCATATTAATTCGTGCCCATCCATTTATTCCCTCTCCCTTGAGGGAGAGGGTCAGAGTGAGGGTGTAAGGCTTTGAAAGCACACCCCCTTACCCAGCCTCCCCCCTAAAGGGGGAGAGGAGAACGGTATTTATGGATGAGCACTAATTCGCGGCATATGGCCGCAAATTATAGCCCCCTTTGGGGGCGGCCGTTTACTCGGGTATCCCTTGGTTGGGTTTGGCAAAAATACTGCAATTGCCGTACCAATTTGTAACAAACTGTAACAATAGGATAAGTTTGCTACTGAAAAGCGTGTCGTGCCATCAAAGGGAAATATTTCAACTGGATGGGTTACAATTATTGCTCACCTTGAAACAACGGCTTGGCGGCACGCAATTCTTGGAATTGGTGCCATATTGAGGGTAAGCCGTCGTACCTTTCGGAAAAAAACCTCCATTTGTAAACTTAATCCGGATGGGATCCGTCATTAGGGTTAAACGCCAACAAAGGAGGCCGTCACATGAACGCCGTCATAAAGACTCTGATGGCTGGTAGACAAAAAGGTGGACATCCAACCTGACGGACGGATAAGATCGCGATATGATGGTGGCCAAGCATGCTGATACTGACGACCGCACCGCTCGCAGCAACGCCGTATCTCTGGAGATGGTTGACAAGGCCAGAGCCGGGGATCGCATGGCATTCCACCAACTGGCGGATCAGTTTCAGAAGCCGATCTATCAAATGGTTTACTATCGGACAAACTCGCGGATGGATGCCGAAGATATCACGCAGGATGTATTTTTACAGGCTTTTAAAAATATCCGACGCTTGAAGTCTTCCGCCGTCTTTCGGAGCTGGCTTTTTCGGATCGCCGTCAATCGGGTGCGCGACTTTTACCGTAAGAAGAGATTTAAATCATTGTTCGGGTTCGTTTCCATGGATCAAGAAACATTTCAAGAAACAGAAGAGATGGCGGTGGATCCTGCCGCTGAAAAAGAACTGCAACGCCGGGATTTTTGGCGTCAGATCGAGCAAATGCTCGCATCGCTGTCCCGCATGGAGCGCGAGGTCTTTTTGTTGCGCTTTTTTGATCAGCTCACGCTTAAAGAGATCGGTGAATCGCTGGGGAAAAATCAAAGCACCATCAAAACCCATCTCTATCGTGCACTGCGCAAAGTAAAAGATGACGCTTCACGTTTGGACGTGTCACTGGAGGGGCTGTCATGATACACCAACGCACCGATCATTTAAGCTACGATGAGTTGCTCAAAGCCGTCGTCGATCCGCAAGACTTGGCGGAAGATCACCGAAGGCATTTCGAGCACTGCCCACAATGCAAGCATGCCGCCCGGCGTCTGGAGCAGCGCTATACGCGCCTGGGCCGCATGGCTCGCCGTATGACCCCCGAGCCGGCGCAGGCGTTTCGGGTGCCGCAAACGACACGACCGGTATCCCGATGGCAATCCAAGCCGGCCCTGGCCATGGGCCTGGCCGGGGCCATGATCCTGTTTGTCACGCTGTGGTGGTCGCCCCGCTTCAATCCTTCGCAGCAAACGCCGCAAATGGCGGCGGTGACCCCAGAGCAGGAGCTTGCGTTGATGCAGCAGGTCGATGCCCTGGTAGCGGACGCTCTGCCCCCTGCGTTGCAGCAGTTGGCGTCGGTCACCGAATCAAATACATCCGAGGACTTGATCGATTGGGTATTACCGTCTATAGATGAAGAGGAGGGGCTGGATCCGCGCGCTTCGTCGGAAGCGGCAGATGGTGGACCAATGCTTATATCAGGCGGGTATTTTTATTTCGGGAAAAGAGGACGGTTATGCTGAATCGAATGTGCGCGATTATCGTTGCATTGAGTATTGCACTCATCACCGGAACGGCCGATGCTCAATCAGAACCATCGGGCCGCTGGTGGCATTCCTCCCAGGTAAAAAAGCAGCTGAAGCTGACCGACGGCGAGATTCGGCGCCTGGAAAAGGCCTACAATCAATCCCGTCGAAATATCATCAAACAGAAGGGGCGGGTTGAAGCGGAACAGTTTGAATTGCAGACCATGGTGGAAAACCGCAATGCGGATGCCAAAGCCATCAAGGCCCAGCATCGCAAGCTTGAAAACGCCCGGTCCGATCTGGCCGCATCGAAATTCGATTTTGTCGTCGAAGCGAAAATGATCATCGGCCACGATCGCTTCCAGAAACTGCTGAAGATGCAAAGCGGCCGGAAAGCTAAGCCCGGGAAACGCAAATAACCGGGCGGTACATGCGCAATATCGTCTTGTAGATCAACCATTTCAGAAAACCTGCGTATCTCGTGATATCGCATTGATCCAACTCGAAAGACCGTCGTTCAACCCTGTCCCCGGTCCTTAGACAACTGGAACGGAGGCAATTGTGAATTCGTCTTTTCTCTATTTGCTGGCCGCCGATTTGATTCTGTTGCTGCATGCCTTGTTCGTGGTTTTCGTTGTTGCCGGTCTGATCCTGATCGTCATCGGAGGCGTGCGATCATGGTCCTGGGTCAGAAACCCCTGGTTTCGCATGGCCCATCTTGCCGCCATCGGCGTCGTGACCGTCCAGGCGTGGTTCGGGGCCATATGCCCGCTGACAATTTGGGAAATGGCGTTGCGCTCAATGGCTGGCGGGGCCGTATATTCCGGGTCGTTTCTGTCGCATTGGCTCGAGGCCCTCATCTATTATCGAGCCCCGGCCTGGGTGTTCGCTCTTTGTTATACGCTATTCGCAGCGGCAGTGGCCGCCGGTTGGTTTTTGGTGCGCCCGCGCCCGTTCAGGCGTTCGTCTCTCCATGACATGCACTGAAGTCAACTTTAGCAATTCAATGTCATTCACTTAAGTTAATGACATTGCTTAATAATGCTGGTCCGCGAAATCGACCCAGCCGCCGGCTGTGACGAGTTTGCGGTCAAAATCCGAGATATTGAAAACAATCGTCTCTTCATCTTCACCACAGCGAAAGACCAGCTTGCTGTTGTTAAAGTCGGTTTGAACGTCGGTATCCTTACCAGCGAAACGGTCAAAGAGCGCATTGATGGCGTCTGCCGGCAGCTCGACCGCCAGCATCCCGCAATTGAACATGTTCTGCCGAAAAATCCGCGCGAAGCTTTCAGCAATGACGACATTGATGCCGTTAACCTCGAATGCCCAGGGAGCGTGCTCCCGGGACGACCCGCAGCCGAAATTGGCGCGTGTGATGACGACGCTTTTGCCGGCGATGTCCGATTGCGGATCAAACTCTTCCAGGCTCAGGTCTTCCAGCAGATGGGGGGCCAGGGCCTGTTTGGAAATCTCCGTGAGATAGCGGGCCGGTATGATTTCATCGGTGTTGATGTCGTTGCGGTCGAGGAAGAGTACTTTTCCATTAAAGTCTTTCATGCGTCTATCCTTTATGCAGTATACAACTCAGAGTTGGCGATGCGGCCGGCAATGGCGCTGGCGGCCGCCGTGGCGGGACTCATCAGATGCACCATACCGCCTTTGCCCATGCGGCCGTTGAAGTTGCGATTGGTGGTGGCGGCGCAAACTTCACCCTCGGCCAGTACGCCGTTGCTCATTCCCAGGCATGCACCGCAGGTGGGGTTGGTCACACAGAATCCGGCCTCCATAAAGATCTGGATAATACCTTCCTCCAAGGCCTGGGAGTAGATATCAGGTGTGGCGGGTGAGACAATGGCCCGGATGCTGTCGGAGATTGTTTTGCCTTTCAGCACTTGTGCGGCCACCCGCAGATCTTCGA
>JASFGJ010000267.1:0-6206 GCA_050123815.1 Desulfobacteraceae bacterium | reverse complement strand
GCAAGGATGTTTGCCTTCGATTTTAGTGCCGCTTAGGGCACAACGGAGGATCAGCGGCCCGCACTGTTTGAGCGAAGCGAGTTTGCGGGTCGCCCGCAGTGTGCCCTTAGCGGCACTTGAACCATTTGACACGTCCTTGCAGACCCTACGTCTCCAGGCGACCGGCTCTATCGCACCATGCGTTCGATTTAACGTTTTCTTTTAATTAGGACTACACTTGCTCCAGCACCGTCGCCATCCCCTGGCCCCCGCCGATGCACAGCGAGGCCAGCCCCAATGGGTGCCCGTCGCGCAGCATGGTGTTCATCAACGTCACCAGAATGCGTGCGCCCGTGCAGCCGATGGGATGGCCGATGGAGACGCCGCTGCCCAGCTGGTTGGTTTTCTCTTCGGTGCAGCCGAGCTCCCGCATGCAGGCGATGGCCTGCGAGGCAAAGGCTTCGTTGAGTTCGATGGCGCCGAAATCGTCGATGGCCAGATTCTCGTTCTTTAAAATTTTGCGTACCGCCGGCACCGGTCCCAGCCCCATGTAGGCCGGATCGAGACCGCCCGAGCTGTAGGCCCGAATCTTTACCAGCGGTTTGAGTCCCATTTCAGAAGCCTTGTCCGCCGACATGAGCAACAGGGCCGCAGCCCCGTCATTGATACCGGAAGCGTTGCCGGCCGTGACCGTGCCGTCTTTTTTGAACGCCGGACGCAACTTGGCCATTTTCTCGGCACTGGTCTCCATGGGCCGTTCATCCGTATCGAAAACCAGGGGGTCGCCTTTGCGCTGGGGGATGGTAACCGGGACGATCTCATCTTTGAACAGCCCCTCGGTGATCGCGGTTCTTGCCCGCTGGTGGCTCAAAGCGCCGAGTTCATCCTGTTCCACCCGGGAGATATCGTACCGGGATGCAATATTTTCCGCGGTAATCCCCATGTGGTAGCCGTAAAAGATCTCGAACAGGCCGTCAAAGACCACCAGGTCGGTCATCTCCACATTGCCCATACGGGCCCCCCAGCGGGCGCTTGGCAAGGCATAGGGGATACGGCTCATGTTCTCCATTCCGCCGGCCAGCACGATATCCGCCGCCCCTGCCTGGATCGACTGGGCGGCCAGGGAAACAGCCTTCATACCGGAGGCGCACACCTTGTTGACCGTAAATCCTGGGCTCTCTTTGGGCAGTCCCGCATAAATCATGGCCTGGCGGGCTGGGTTCTGCCCCTGACCGGCACCGACCACATTGCCCATGATCACTTCATCGACGGCGATGGGCTGCAGATCATCGTCATAATCATAGGCGCTGGTTTCCAACTCCACCATGCCCTGATCCTTCAGCGCATCGGGGGCCACCTCTTTTTGGGCGTCGGTGGCAACGGGTTTGAGGCCGGCTTTTTTGAGGGTCTCTTTGAGAACCAATGCTCCTATTTGAACCACGGGAACATTTTGCAAACTGCCGTTGAAATTACCCACCGGCGTTCGCGCACCGGAAACGATGACAACATCTCGCATCTTGATTTCCTCCTGTTAACGTTTTTATTGGATTATGGATCAATGTTAATCTTGAATCAGATTCCGACAAGCTTCATAGGCATCAGGAGTGTTTACATTGTAGAATGAGAGCATTTGAGGATCGGCTTGCTTTAATTCCCTGGCGGTTACCCGCTTGGTGCGCATCCGATCGAAGATGTTTATAATTTTATAATCCTCTTGGTCAAGCTGTGATTCGATGGCCGGCAGGCAGCGCTTGGAGTATATCGAACACAACGGCTGGAAATGATTATCATAATAGGGCACCACAATATCCAAAGATGGTTGAATCTGATCGAGAAGCAGCCGAATCAGGCCGGGCTGTAAAAAGGGTGTATCGCAGGGCACTACAAAAGTGTAAAACGCCTTGGCATTGACCAGTCCGGCGTGAATGCCGGTCAATGAGGAGCGATAGGGATAGATATCTTCTACGACCCGTACGGGATAATCAGTATAGAGCTCCGGCTGACGGGTTACCAGCACTATTTCATCAAAGCAGGTTTGCAGACTCTTGAGCAACCGGCTCAGTATGGATTGGCCGCCCACTTCGAGAAACGCTTTGTTCCGGCCCGCCATTCGGGTGTTGAGACCGCCGGCCAGGATCATCGCACAACAATCGATTTTTCCGAGTCGGTCTGTCACGGTTCATCCTCCGATACTGACCATCTGTGTTTGCAGCATTCGATCCCGGGAAAAGTCCATCTGGTGCTGCCTGCGCTTGCCGCGAATGGCTTGACGGAAACAGGCGGCGATGGTTTCGTCGGACGCACCGCTGCGCAGAGGGGTGACGACGTTCACCTGCTCATCGGCCAGCAGGCATGCCCGAAGGTGTCCGTCCGCCGTCAATCGAATCCGGTTGCAGGTCCGGCAGAAATGGGTGCTCATGGAGCCGATCCATCCGACCTCGCCCGGTGCATCCACAAAGCGAAACCGCCGGGCCGGACCGCCATCATCCGCAGAGGCCACCGGCATCAGACGGCCCATTTGCCTCAGGCGCGCTTCGATCTCAGCGACCGGAACAAAATAGCCGCGCGCTTGCAGCGGATCGGTGCCGATCGGCATGTATTCGATGAAACGCACATGGAACGGATAGGTTACGGCCAACCGCGCCATGGCTTCGATTTCGTCGTCGTTGACGCCGCGCATCACCACCATGTTTATTTTAATTGGCGAAAAACCGGTTTGCAGCGCCGTCATCAGACCGGACCACACATCATCAAATCGATCCGCTCCGGTCAGCCGCAGGTATTTTTCTCTGTCCAGCGTATCCAAGCTTATATTGATTCTGTTCAGACCTGATCTTTTGAGCGCCACGGCTCGATGGGCCAGCAGCAGCGTCGCATTTGTGGTTACCGAAATATCGTCAATTCGCGGCAGGGCGGATATCGCACCGATGAGTCCCCCCACCCCCTTGCGGCACAACGGCTCTCCACCCGTCAAACGCACTTTGGTTACACCCAGATCGACGGCAATCCGGACCAGGCGATAAATCTCCTGAAACGACAGCAATTGCGGCTCCCGCATGGCCTGTGCCCGTGCCGGCGCACAATAGCGGCAGCGAAGATTGCACTTGTCGGTAATCGATATGCGCAGGTAGTTGACCTTGCGCTGAAAGCTGTCCAAAAGGTGTTGGCGTTCTAACTTGATCATAGCGCCTCGATCCGCATATGTGTGGAGGATGAACAAAAGGCCTTTGCATCTGTTTTGATAAACCCTCCACTTCGGATCTTCTCCAGATGCGTGCCCTCTAAAATAACAACTGCGCCGACACCAGGCTGCCTGACGGCAAGACAGTCTGACCTTCGGGTATGGCCACGATTGCCTCTGCTTCGGCCATGGAGCGCAGCCGGCTTCGATTGTCCAGACGATGAAAAATTGCCGGACTGGATTCGCGATCCAACACACCATAGATGAACTGCGTCCAATCGGCGAAGCGCCCGGTCAGCTCTGCGGCCAGACGCACGTTGGCCCGCGGCAGCCCTGTTTGCTGAAAACCGCTGAGTCTGTGCAAACCGGGAAGAGCGATCTGTAAAAATCCCATAAGGTTGGAGGGCGGCCCGCCGGGAAGAATAAAAACCGGCGTGGAATCCAAGGTCCCGAATCCGACGGCTTTTCCCGGACCAATGCGGATTCGGTGAAAGGCCTGTCGCCACCCAAGGCGTTTAAGGGTCTGGGCCACCAGATCCCTGTCGCCGGTCCAGGCGCCGCCGCTGGTCACCACCGCGTCGAATGTTGCGACCGCCCGCTCTAATGTGCCAAAAATTTCTTCCGGATCGTCCTTGACCACACTTAAATGGGTGCGGAGCCCATATTTGCGGCACCAACCGCCAAGGGTGGTGATATTGCTGGCGTACAATTTTCCGTCAGGCAGCGGCCGCCCAGGTGCCACGACCTCATCTCCGGTGGCGATGATGGCCACCTCAGGCCGGCGGACCACTTCGACATGGCTGTGACCTGCGGCGGCCAGCAGCCCCACCAGACCGGGCGTCAGAAGTGTTCCCCGGCGTGCGACGGTCTGTCCGCGGGCCACGTCACTGCTTTTCGGAAGAATGTTGCGTCCCGGTTCGGCATCGATTTGAACAAGAACCGATGCGTTTTCGGCGACCACAAACTCCTCGGCCACAACGGCATTGGCGCCTTGCGGTATCTTGGCGCCGGTCAGAATCCGAACCGTGGTGTCGGGCCGCACCCGAAGATCGTCACTGCCACCGGCGGCCATGCTGCCGATCAACTCAAGCCGCACGGGGGTCTCCTTGCTCGCCCCGTCCACCTGGCTGGAGATGACCGCATAGCCGTCCTTGAGTGATGCGTCGATAGACGGCGAATCCACTTTGGCGGAAACGTCCTTGGCCAGTACGCGATTTAATCCCTCGAGCAGTTCAACCCGTTCGACCGGCAACGGAAAAACCCCTTCCAGGGTCATTTTCAGGGCTTGATCCAATCCCACGGGCAATGTTCGAACCACGGTTACCTTTCCACCGAATGTCTATAATCGGTTATATCCTTTGCTTAATATTTCTTATGCCGAAGCTTTGCATTTTAACTACAGCATAGCTGCTGTATATGGCATCAGCCTAACCATCTATTTACCAAACGGACACACCGGAAAAGTACACGATTTGCATTTCAGGCACAAACCACCATGGCCGAGTGCCGCCACATCCGTACGGGTGATCTTTTCTCCAGCCAACACACGCGGGTAAATCAGATCGAGAATGGTATGCGACGCATACATGCCGCAAGCCGGTATGCCAAGAACGGGAATCTTGTTCAGGTAGCATATCATAAACATGGCACCCGGCAAAACGGCCGATCCATACACCATATCACATGCTCCGGCTTTCTGCAGGCCGTAACGGGTGCGGTCATCCGGATCGACAGACATGCCGCCGGTGGTAATCAGCAGATTGGCACCCGCCCGGCATAACCGCGAGGCGGCCGCCGCAATCTTCTGATCGTCATCCGGTAAAAAGACCACCTCAAGCACCCGCCCACCCAGGGCAGCGACTTTTTTGCGGATGATGGGTTCGAATTTATCCTGGATGCGCCCATGGTACACCTCATTGCCGGTAATCATTACACCTACGCTGGCCTTTTGCATGGGCAGTACGCGCAACACCCCGCGTTTGGCCGAAGCGGCCGCTGCAACGGCGGCGTCAACGATCTTTCGATCCACCACCAGCGGAATGGCCCGTGTGGCGGCAACCGTATCGCCCCGGCTGACACAGGAATTGGTGTGCCGGGAGGCGCACATCACTTCGCCCACCATATTGAATTGCATCAGTGCCGCAACATCCACCTTCAGCAAACCATCATGTGTCGCCTTCAGCGACAGCTTGCCCTCCCTCGGGGCACCGCTCCAGTGGACGCCCTCTCCGCACAGGGCGTCTGCAATGGCCACGGCCGCTTCATCTTCATGCATTTGGTTCCGCTCGGTCTTGAGGATATAGAGATGGTTTTTTCCAAGCCGGCGCAGGTGATCCAAATCCTGATCTTTCAGGATTTGCCCCTTGAGAAATGCGGCCCCTTTAAATTGACCGGCTCTGATCTCGGTAATATCGTGGGCCAATGGAAAACCAACTGCGTCTTCGATCTTAACGACTTGAATCATGGGGTGTCTCCTTAGAGCGGCGATCGGCAGAATCCGCCAATCGCCTGGCAAACGTATCAAAATATTTATGAAAGCGGACATCGGCCTCGTTACGAAATCCGGCCGACAGGGCTTTGAACGATTTTAGCAATGCCAGGGCCGTGGGTGTAAGCTCCGACCTGCCACCGGCGGCGCCGCCCCGATAGGTTGCTACCAAAGCGCAGCCGATGACGCGTTCCATATCGCGAATCGCGCCCCGCATACGACGGTAGGAAATCCCGGTTTCGCGGGACGCCTCAAGCATCGACCGGTGTCGATCAATGGCCTCCAACATGGCCAGGCGTCCCTCACCAATTATCGGATTGCCTTCGATCTCCAGCCATAGTTTGGAGCGGATATGCCATTGATTGGATGGTCTGGATGCCATTTTGGCCTCTCAAGTGGATTGTACGAAATCGTTGACTCCGCATTTTCATGCTTTATTACATGCAATTTTGAACATGTCAATCAGAATTGAACGCCCAATCACGATTTTGAACCACCGCACTCACCACAACAGCCTGACCGACGGTGGAAACCGATAGGGTGAATCCCTTGCCGCAC
>JASFGJ010000266.1:0-6214 GCA_050123815.1 Desulfobacteraceae bacterium | reverse complement strand
CCGCAGAGATCCCCGACCTGCTTCGATGGAAACCAATTCGACAACGGATTGACCAATCGGATTCGGGCGAAATCCCGATCGTGAGGCAAACACACCCACCCGTTGATTCCCTCCCAGACGGGGCGGCCGGACCGTGGTTTTCCAGGTATCGCGGCATTGGTGAAACACAAACAGAATCCAGATGTGCGAGAAGCCTTCAAGTGCTTGAAATGCTTCAATGCGCTGAAATGTCGGTTCGATCTCCACCACGGCCCGTGCATCCGGAACAAGACCGGGTTGACGGGGGATACCGAATTTTTCAATAAAACAGGAGCGGATATGGCCAATGGGTTCGAACGTGAATTTCATGCTGGATTTTCCTATTTGATAATTGTCATTTTGATGCGTTTATCTTATCGTAAAACATTCCCGATGTGTCATAAAAATGGTTTTCATCCCTGCGGGATGAGACCCGGCCTTAAGGGCGGGGATTGATTGTATAGGCGAGCTCGGTGTAACATACGGGCTACTATATTACCAAGGAGGTGTTTATGAGCCAATGGTATTTAAGCTATGATGGTGATCCGCTTGGGCCCTTTGATTATGCGCAGGCCGTTGCTCAAGCCCGTAAAAATCCCAACGGATATGCCTGGCGGGAAGGGTTTGCCGAATGGTTGCCCATTGGTCAGATCAGTGATCTTGCACCGCAGGTAAAGCCTCCGATTGAGGCACCGCCTGCGGCCCGACCCCGCGTTTCCGATGAGATTGATTTCCGGATCATAGGGTCGGAAATGCAATTCGTCGAGGTGGAACTCGATCCGGGAGAAAGTGCCGTGGCCGAGGCCGGTGCCATGATGTACAAAGATGCCGGCGTGGTCATGCAGACCGTATTTGGCGACGGCTCCCCTTCCGGCGGGGGAGGCTTTATGGACAAGCTTCTCGGCGCAGGCAAGCGTTTGCTCACAGGTGAAAGCTTGTTCATGACCGTTTTCAGTCACAGCGGTGATGGCAAAGCGCGCGTGGCCTTCGGCGCGCCCTATCCGGGCAATATTATCCCCGTTCATCTGAGCAAATTCGGTGGCATGCTGATTTGCCAGAAGGACAGTTTCCTATGCGCCGCCAAGGGTGTCTCCATGGGAATCTACTTCCAACGCAAAATCCTCACCGGGCTGTTTGGCGGTGAAGGATTCATCATGCAGAAACTGGAGGGAGACGGATTGGTGTTTCTGCATGCCGGCGGAACGGTGGCTGACCGTGCCTTGGCCCCCGGAGAAGTGCTGCATGTGGACACGGGGTGTATCGTTGCCATGGAACCCAGTGTCCAATTTGAGCTTGAGCAGGCCGGGGGTATCAAATCGGCGCTGTTTGGCGGCGAAGGGCTCTTTTTTGCTAAACTGCAGGGGCCGGGAAAAGTGTGGCTCCAGTCCCTGCCGTTTTCTCGGCTGGCCGGAAGAATGCTGCAGGCCGCCCCGCAACGCGGCGGCAGCAAAGGTGAAGGATCTGTCCTTGGCGCCCTGGGCGGCCTGTTAGACGGGGACAACCGATGACTGAACACTCGGATTACTTAATGGAAAATGACGAAGAAATTATTCGTCTTGAGATTAAGACAGACATAAAGGCGGTTCATCAGCAGGCGCGCTGGGCCGGGATCAAGCCCGGCATGCGAGTGCTCGACATCGGATGCGGACCAGGCAAAACCACGCGAGCTCTTTTCGATATCATCCGACCCGGCGGCGAGGCGATCGGCATCGATGTCGCCGCGGAGCGCATTGCTCACGCAAACGAGAATTACTGCAAGCCCGGTATGCGATTCGAGCAGCGCGACGCCAGAGAACCCATTGAAGACTTGGGCGATTTTGACTTTATTTGGGTTCGTTTCCTGCTGGAGTATCATGGCAGCAAGGCCTTTCAGATGGTCCAACAACTCAGAGACATAACAAAGCCCGGTGGCATCGTTTGTCTCATCGATCTGGATTATAACTGTCTGAGTCACTACGGTATGCCGGAGCGTTTGGTCAAGGTCATGCGGGGGGCCATGTTTCATTTCCAGAAGTATGCTGATTTTGATCCGCATGTGGGCATCAAGCTATACTCCTTTCTTTACGATTTGAATTTTGAGGCGATAGATGTCACCCTTTCCGCTCATCATCTGATTTTTGGTGAGCTGGGCCAGGTGGATTCTTTCAATTGGACAAAAAAAGCCGAAGTGGCGGCAAAAAAATCGGGAGTTGATCTCGATGAAGATTTTCCAGGGGGGTACCAGCAGTTTATAGAAGAGTTCAGGCGATTTTTTACTGACCCGCGACGGTTTACCTACACGCCATTGATCGCCTGCCGGGGAGTGAAGCCCCACAAGCGTTAAGTTATTTTTTACATGGGATATGGACGATGAAACGCGTACCCTTTCTGCGTTTCCGTTCGGGGAAGACTGGACTTTCAACGGATATGTAGCCCCCGTGTTGCTTCACGGTCTCTTGACAGAAAGCCAGCCCCAACCCACAGCCGCCTTCTACGTCGTTGACCTGATAGAATTTCATGAAAATCTTTTCATGGCACTCTTTGGGGATTCCGATGCCGTTATCTGTGACCGCAATGGTCAACCCGGCCGGTCCCACATCACAAGCCACATCGATGCGGCCGCCATGAGGAGAATATTTGGCCGAATTTTCAATCAGGTTGCTGACCATTTGGACAAAGGCGTTTTTGTGACATTCGATGGTGTCAATCTTGTCGTCGATTGAAAATTGGATGCTATGATTGAAGGTTGACGGGATATAGTGCGTTTTCTTTTTTATCTCTTCAATGAGGATATCGAATTTTACCGGTAGCAGTTCCAACTCGCTTTCCAACTTATCAAAATTCAATACATTTGCACTTACCAAGTTTAATTTTTTAACGGCTTCGTCCAATATGGAAAGGCTTTCCGACAGCTCTGGATTGACGAGTCTGTATTTTGAAAGGGTCAGGCCGATTTCCTGATAGGCCAGATTGATAATTTGGATGGGTGTCAGCATTTCATGCGATGCCGCCGTCACAAAATCCCGCTTCAAGGATTCGCTCTTGAGCAAAGAGTTG
This sequence comes from Desulfobacteraceae bacterium, assembly GCA_050123815.1. Lineage (GTDB taxonomy): Bacteria > Desulfobacterota > Desulfobacteria > Desulfobacterales > Desulfosarcinaceae > JARRKU01. The sequence goes on along the minus strand of JASFGJ010000266.1, from coordinate 3,160 downwards.
TAAAACGAGATGTTGGTGACGGATAAGGCGGTTTGCGAAGCAATCGTGTTCAGCAAGTGCAGGTCGATCGCCTGCATTGTTTTAAGATAATCCTGTTGTAGAAATATGAAACCGATCAACGACTTTTCGAACAGGATAGGCAAATAGAGCTCAAAATGAATCCCGGTGTCGGATATGGCATGCAAGACTTCTTTTGGAAACAATTGATTTGTTTTCTCTATGTCTTTCATGATGGGCTTTCTAAGCCTATCGTGAAAAACCGGTGTCGAAACCTTTTTCTCATTCAGGTCGCTCAGAAACCGGTTCCCATGACTGCCAAAGCAATACGCTTCCTTGTAGGTCGGTTGATTCCTTTCATAATCCAGCAGGATGATGAGTCCTGACGGGTACCCCAGGCCCGCCAGGATATTGCCCACACTGAGCATGACCTCTTTCACTGTCGTATTTCGCGAGAGCGCGCCGGAAACTTCGGCGATCAAATTGGCCGAGCGGTGAAAGCGGTTGTGGCCATCAAGGACGGTATGCGGGCCAAAGTTTTGCTTTTTGAGCGTGCTGAGCAGATCTGTTTTTTCGTAGTACACGGCAGCCAGAAATGCCAGCAATGACAGGATTAACGTCGCGACTGGAGCATAGATCGGAAAATTCAATGCAATCGACAAAAAAATAAGAACGGCTGTGACCAGAAACAACAGGTTTCGGACGCTTTTCAACATTTGGGGGACGGTCGGGTCCCATGACATGATGTATCGGCATTTCTCGCCATTTTCAAAAAAGCATTCAACGTGTTCGATTTGCGGAAAGCGGGAACAAAATACAAAATAGACGGCTTCAAGATACCCTTGCGTGCTGAGGCATTGATACTTTTTGGGTTTAACGCCCGGGCTGTATTCGACGATAATTTCGTACTTGTTATTAGAAATTTTTTTGGACGATGTTGTCGATGCCTTGGTAACTTTCGAGGTGATTTTACCTATGATATCAAGCAGATTCGATGGAGATAGCAACGATAGTGCGGCCTGCCGGATTAGATTCCCTGATCGGTCGGCTACCGAATACTGACCCGCCTCCCTTGCAATATCGGGGTTTCCGGTTTTATCGACGATGATATTTTGGAACCTGTCGACTTGCTTTTGGGAAAACCAGTTGCCAGGATCCAGATCCCATGGTTCAATACCGGCCTCCAGCAGTATTTCATCTGTATTCAGATCCGGATACTTGTATTTTGCCAGCTGGATATAGTTTTCAACAATGACCGAGTTGTATAGTTTCTCTTCGCTCATGATATCTGAGATATTCCCATCGAGTAAGGGGAATGGCTCTCTGAGATTTGCTTTCGAAAATAGATCTGGTAGAAAATGTTTTGTATCGCACTTTGCAAAGGACTTTTTGAGTTGCGATAGATATCGAGCACGCGCTGAAACATGACCGGTGTTGTATAGAATGATTGATAGATTCTCCAGAAGTTGGCATACAGATCGTCGGGCGATATCTGGCTGGGCTTGAAAACGACCTTGCTGCAATCATATTTTGACCAGTCGCGGCTGATGATTCGCTTGTTTGACGACATTTCCTGGTAGAGGTCCGTCCCCGGCAGTGGTGTCAGGATCCAAAAGAGAACGTTCCAGATCCTGTTTTTCTTCAAGTACTCTGCTGTTTCCGCCATCGTTTCCAGGGTGTCGTTATCCATGCCGAAAATCATGCTGTACCACGGTTTGATACCGGCGCGTCTACATCGTTTGTACAACTCGATGTATTGTTCCGGCTGGTTGAACCGTTTTTTCATGTCTGCCAGGTTTTTTTGATTGATCGACTCGATACCGAAAATCATGGATTTGCAGCCGGCTTCGGCGGCCAATTCAATCAACTGGGGCTGTTTAAGAATATTGGTGCTGGCCTGACATATCCAGCGCACTTTATCTTTTCTTGCCTTAAGGGCAGTAAACAGATGCTCCGCATGATTTGTGTTGCAGATGATATTGTCGTCGGCAAAAAAAAGACTTTCAGCATTTGTGGCCTCGATCTCTTTCAGCACGTTTTCCACGGGTTTGTGGCGGTACTTTCGACCGAAAAATTTCGAGACAGAACAATATTTGCAATTGTGCAGGCAACCGCGGGTGGTAAATATGGGCATTCTCGGCATGCGGTAACCGATGGTCCGTCTGTAGATAGATAAATTAAAATTGTCCCATTTTGGGATAACCAGGTTGTTTAAGTCCGGGCGTTCAGTGCTCGTATAAAGCGTTTTCAACCGTCCGGCTTCGAAATCGGAAAGGATCTCCGGCCATAGCTTTTCAGCCTCTCCGACAACAACGGCATCCGCGTGGTTCATCGCCTCCTGCGGTAGCAGCGATGGATGAACACCTCCCAGCACGACGGTTACCCCTTGTGATCTGAAACGATCCGCAATCTGATACGCACGCATGGCCTGTGACGTGATGGCCGTGATACCCACCAGATCGCATGGCATACCAAAATCAATCGTTTCAACACAATCGTTGATGATGTTTACTTCGTGTTCTGGATTGGCCTGTTCCGTCAACCGATCCAGAATGGCCAGGTTAAGCGGTGGTAAAAATGCTTTGCGAAATTTGACGGTTTTTCCAGCGTCCAATGTCGAGGGATAAACAAGCAGAATTTTCATGGAGTCAAATGCCTTATAATCGTGTTCAGAATTTCGTCAAACATGACTGGCTTGCACAGGTAGGTGTCCGCGCCGGCTTCAATTCCAGCATTGATTTCATGCAACTGCCCCTTTGCACTTAACACAATAATCGGTGTTTCGGCAAAACACGCGATGCTTCTCAGGGTTTTTAAAACCTGGACGCCATTCATATCGGGCATTTTTATGTCGAGCAGGATCAAGTCCGGATCGAATTGATCCGCCAGTTCCAGCGCCTGCCGGCCATCCATGGCGACGGCGACATCGTAGTCTAAATTTTTCAACAGCCTTTGAAGCATATTGACAAGATTGATTTCATCATCCACGATCAGAATTCTAGACCTTGTCATATTTCAGCCTGCAGATTTGATTGGGAAATTTGATGTTGTTAAAATATCGATATTTATATAATAAAAATAATAAATATAAAAGATATTTTCATGGATGATCCAGTTTTTGAAAGATATGTCATGCCAAAGCGAAACAAATACAACGAGGATG
>JASFGJ010000265.1:0-6216 GCA_050123815.1 Desulfobacteraceae bacterium | reverse complement strand
CCCGCTGGTGATGAAGCTCGAGTGGCGATAACCTAGAAGTGGTTTAATGTTTTATGGCTTTGCCCGGGTGCACGACATTGATCAGTGCCCCGCCGGTGATAAGCACGGCGCCAAACACCGTTCCGATGGTCGGTTTCTCATTGAACAGCAGCCAGCCGAGAAGAATTTCCTATTTTGGAAGCCCTGGCATCACGGTTCAAGCTTTTAGGGACGGGTTGACAGGTTCTTTTGCTTACGTTATTTTTATTACGTATGAAACAGGAGGATGCCATGGACAAGATAATGTCGACCCGAATGGATGAGGCTGTAATTCAACGTATCGGGATGTTGGCCAAAAAGCTGGGGACATCCAAAAAGGCGGTTCTTGAAAATGCGATTCTGCATTATGCTGAAAAAATGGAGGCAGAATTCAAAATGGATATCCTGGAGCACACCTGCGGAAGCTGGTACCGGGATGAATCGGCGGCAGATACGGTCCACTCAATAAAAGATGCCATGCGCGAATCACAAGAAAGATACAAGCGATGAAGGCATTCATCGATTCAGATGTTCTGATTTGGCATTTACGCGGTGAACACAAGGCGCTCAGTCTACTGAAAAAGTTACGTGATAAGGAGAAGTTCGAGCTGTGGACCGGCGCCATGCAGCGTGCTGAGGTGGTTTTTTTCATGCGTCCGGTTGAGGAGGAGGCCACGCTTTTATTTTTATCCCAGTTTCAAACTGTGCCGGTTGATCAACTGATCATCGACAAGGCAGGAAAGCTATACCGCCGATGGAATCCCAGCAATGGCATTGATATCAATGACGCCATTCTGGCTGCAACCGTCATGCACGTCGGCGGAAAAATCTATACCTTGAATACAAAGCATTATCCAATGCCGGAAGTGATTGTTCAGCGGGCCTGGAGAGGATGACCGAATTTTTGGGTCTGGGGCCGTCAAAAACCGTGTTTCACGATGGGTTCGAGAGACCTCGGCGCTACATGTCCAAATGGGCTGTCAATGTCTGTCGGCCTTGCTTTGGTGCAATACATTGATCAGAGCCCCACTGGTGATAAACACTGTTCCGAGCACGGTACCGATGGTCGGAATTTCATTGAACACCATCCAGCCGAGCATCGCTGAAAAGATCACCTGCACATAGGCATAGGCGGAAGTTTTGCCCGCATGCTCTGTTTGCATGGCTTTGGTCAGGCCGTACTGAGCCACCTGGGTAAAGAGGCCCACCAGCAGCAACAGAAGCCAGCTGATACCGGTCGGCACTATAAAGTCGTCCCACAACAGCAGGCAGGATACGGGCAGGGCGATGAAGGGAAAGTAAAAGATGATCACCGAGGCATCTTCGGTCTTGCTCAAACGGCGGACCAGTACATACGCCGTCCCGCTGCCCAGCGCCCCCAGTAAAGCGCTCGCTACGCCCAGGATCGGCAACGGCTCATAATTGGCTGTAAATGCGCCGAACAGGAAGGCGGGCCGCACCATGATCAGCAGTCCGGTCAGGCTGAGAAGAATACACGCCGCTGCTGATCGTTGAATGCCCTCTTTCAGCAACACGAAAGCCAAGAAGGTGGTAAATAGTGGGTAGAGGTACTGCAACAGCGTTGCCTCGGCCAGCGGCAGGACCGTAACGGCATAAAAGACGCAGATCAAGGCGAGGGTGCCGATCAGCCCTCGGAGCGTGAGAAGGAATTTGTTGTGTCCCCACGGGCTTATTTTTTTTCGTTTGATATCGATATAACTCAGGCAAGCCGAGACCAACGCGCGGGCCGCTAAAATTTCCAGCACGGGGATGCCTCTATGGCTCGCCGCTTTGACGCAGGCGCCCATAAGGGCAAAACCCGATGCGGACAGGATCATATAGCGTGCACTCAGGGGAATTCCGATCATAACGCTCGATTTGACAAGAACCTATCTCAAAATAAATCCAAACACCCCTGGCGGCGTTGCAAAACGGCTCAAAATGCTCACATACGACGTGTATGCTCCGCTTTTGCCCCGTTTCGCGCCTTGCCATGAGCGCTTACATTTATTTTGAGATAGGTTCCATCCCTTTTATAGATTTTTCTACTCGTACGGTTCAACCTGCTTGGCTTCCAGCGCATAACCAATGCTGACATCGGCGGAGCCGTCCACCAGATAAAGATCCCGACTCATCGATTTTACGGACATCTTTCCGGTCACCCAGACGGGATCGTACAGACCCTTGTGGAGGTATGCCTTTTTGATTACTTTGACATATACTATTTGATTGGGCGGCGGCGGTGGAACATGAATACAAGCGCCGATATAGGGTACCAGTAAAAACTCGGTGACTTTGGCGCCGACGACTTCAAGGGGTAAAAGATAGCCCGGCATGCGAACGAGACGACCATGGAGATCATCGACAATTGCGGTTTGGAGCTCTTTTCTTTTCTTCATCACCTTTTCAATGTCAATGCCGGCTTTTGTTAGTGCCGGCATGGCTTTGTCTATTTCTTTGTAGAATTCTTCTGTTTCCGGAATCCGTTCAGGCAACGATTCCAACATGTTGATAGCCCAGATCGCCAAATCCTTCTGGCCTTGAGGTAAGCCTGCGAGTGGGTCTTGGGAATTCAGATGCTTTGGTATCAGGTCTTTCCAGTCCAGTTGCCGAATCTCTTCGGCCAATGCCGGTATGGAAAGTGTTGTAACCGCCATGATGATAAATGCCAGTACTGTTTTCTTCATGATGATCCCCTTGCATTACAACCGGATGGTCAGGCCGTCTGCAAGCGAGTAACGGTAAAGTTGATAGCCGGGAATAAAGCCGCTGATGATGCCCGCCATACCAATGGCGGCCATGAGACATAGCTCGTAGGCCGACAATCCGCCGACGGCAATAAAGATGCCCAGCTTTGATAAAATCACGGGTTGGCCAATAAGTAAAAGCGCGTATAAAAATCCGACTCCGGCGACAACACCTGCCAGGGTGAGTATGGCGGCCTCACCCACGATCAGTGAAAACACATGCCGCGGGCGCGCTCCCACCGATCGCAGGATCGCCATCTCTCGCCGGCGTTCATTGAGGCTGGTCATCAGCGCGATGAGCATGCCCGAAAGGCCGACGGCGACGACAAATACCGAAACCACCAACAAGGCTTTTTCGGCCACGCCGATGAGATCCCACAGCTCCTGCAAAGCCACGCCCGGCAATATGGCCAGAAGCGGTTCCTGGGTAAACGTGTTGACCTGGCGTTGAACGCTAAAAGCGGCCATGCGTGATTTAAGGCCCACCAAAAAGGCGGTGATCGCCTTGGGGGTCAAGTCCATGTTCAGCACCTTTTCCGCCGAGATCGACTGCCCCGGGATGGGCGCACCGTCTTTCCAGTCCACATGGATGGCCGTCATGCCTTCCAGGCGTATATGGATGGTTTGATCCACGGGCGTGCCGGTTTTTTTGAGTATGCCGACCACTTTAAACGGTTTGTCGTCGTGTTTGATAAAACTGACCTTGCCCGCGCCATGGGCGATGACGATTGGATCGTCCAGGCCGTAATTCAACGTTCGGGCCACCTCTGCGCCAAGCACGGCATCGAAGACGCCCTCAAATTTACGCCCTGCGGCCATTTCCAGCGACCGCCCTCCGGCATAGCGAAAGTGCTTGAAATAATCGGTGTTGGTGCCCATGACGCGATAACCCTGATGGGAATCGCCCAATGAGATGGGAATGGTCCATTTGATATGAGGGTTGCGGGCAATCTCCCGATAGCTTTTCCAAGAGATGTTATTGGTGGCGTTGCCGATACGAAAGACCGCGTAGAGCAGCAGTTGCACAGGGCCGCTTCGCGCCCCCACAATCAGATCGGTTCCCGATACGGTATGGGTAAAGCTTGCCCGGGCCTCTTTGCGGATGCGCTCGACGCCCAGCAGCAAGGTGACGCTCAACGCGATGGACGCGATGGTCATCATCGTTGTCAGCCTGCGGTTCAATAAACTCTTTATCGATAGTACAAACATATTCATCCGGCCTTGACGGCGTTCATGTCTTCAAATCGAAATGTCCTGTCGAACAATTTTTCAAGGGCGGTGTCGTGACTGACAAACACCAACGTGGTCTTTTCCCGGTCACACTCGTTGAATAGCAGCTGAATAAACGCTTCGCGGTGGTTTGCATCCAACGATGAGGTGGGTTCATCGGCGATAATGATTTCCGGGGTGCCGATCAACGCGCGGGCGGCGGCCACGCGCTGCTGCTGCCCCACGCTCAATTCGGTAACGGGCTTGCGCAGCAGTGTCTGCCCATCCATGCCCAGTTGCTTCAACAGGCGCATCGCTTCCGCCTCAACATCGGCTGTGCCGGAAACGGCATTATCGCGCCTGCGTCGGGAGAACCGGCAGGGCAGGGTGACATTTTCGATCACGGACAAGTAGGGTATAAGGTTAAACATTTGATAAATAAAACCGATGTTGTCCGCCCGGAAACGATCCCGGGCGGCACTGTTTAACGTGTTCAAGCGGTGGCCGTTCACACGGATATTGCCTTTTTGCGGGGCAATCACGCCGGCGATCAGGCTCAGCAGGGTACTCTTGCCGCTGCCGCTGGGGCCCTCGATAAAAACCCGCTCCCCTGTCTTGATCTGCAAGCAATCGATGTCGAGAATCGGATCGAGGCGGTCGCGCCACGAAAAGCAAAGCCCCGATATGTCAACGGCCATTGCCATGTTGGATTTATCCGGCATCCTCATTGGAAAACGCTCATCAATTTTAAATGCTAAAGTGTTATTTTATATTTTTTTGCCGTCAACTCCACGGCGGTCTGTGTTGTTTCCGTCAATATCTGGACCTCGATGTGTTCAATGCCCGGAAAGATGTCGAACAACATGACTTCGATCTGTGCAAGTTTCTCAGGCCTTTTGCAAACAAAACGATACTCGGTTTTAAAGTCGCTGTGGCGTTCATGTTCATCCGCATGGTGATGATCCTCACCATGCTTTTTTTCGTGCTCATGGAGTTTGTCATGTTCGTCGCTGTGCTCGGCATGGGATTCAGGGTGCGACGCATTGGCAATATCCGTATCGACAACGGATTTTGTCAGTTTGCCCTGTGCTTTTGGAGACAGTTTAAACAGTTTGTCTCCGGCCTTGAGTTTTTCAATGGCCGCCTCTATGGCTTTCTTTTGTTCAGCGGTTTCGGGATGGTGTTCAAACCCGACGATATTGGCCGCCGGGCTGGAAAATTCAATGTGTACGGTATCGCCTTCGACGGCCACGTTCATATGGGCGACGCCATGTACATGCGCTTCGTGATGGCGAACCTCTTCTGCCCGAACCTCAGCAGTTGTGAAACCATCGGTGAGAACCAATACTATCATTAAAACCAAAGGCACTATGCATCTTGCCAGGGACCATCTTCTGTTCACTGCGAAAGTACATGCGCAGCGACCACAACGTCTGTGTATCATAACAGAGCCCTCCTTATCTTCAAATCAGAATGTCATCGCCACTGAAGCGGCAAAACATCCGACTTATGAAAATACAATTGGTCCTTTTTAAACATAAAGATAGGTAAAAGATTTGATCGCAGGAGGGGCGCGTGGCTTGATCGGTTTTAAACCGATATCCATCTCAGGCAATAGATAGATATGTGCAATGGTTTCAAACTGTACACTTGTTGGAGTGCATGGAGCAAAGCTGGTGGTAAGCCATTGGCTCGTAGATATGAAATGGCATACCGGGCATTCAGAAGTCTGATCATCATCATCGTGCGCTCCACCATGATGGTGGGCACAGCTATGCGTTAGGTCGTGATCATCATCCGATGGATAGTGCAGCAGTGGGTGCACCAATGGCAACCCGATTGCAATATATAAAAGTACCAATAAGGGAAAAAGTCGGTACAATTTCTTTTTGGCATTTATTTTCAGCATGCTTGATGAGGCACCCGGCTATAGGGTCATCTTTACCTGTCAACTCAATATGGCTGGTGAACGTGGCGGCATATTATTGCACCCAAAGCTAAAAAGCAAACATGATTTCTATTTAAAATTTCAAATTCTTACGAGAACCCTTGAACCGGATTGAGTTCGATCAATCCGCTGTTCAGCTGGGTATGGCCACGGACTGGATCGATGCTGGTTTTGCGCTGTTCAACGTCTAAAAACTGCCGATTAGCAGAAGCAGGCCTAACAGAGCGATGCACGCAGCTCCCCCTAGCGAAATCACGATGTAGACACCGGCAACCAATCGATCGTTTCCATCTG
>JASFGJ010000264.1:0-6227 GCA_050123815.1 Desulfobacteraceae bacterium | reverse complement strand
TGCAGTTACAAACATGGCGGGGGCAGAGCCCCGCCCTACGAAAACCAAACCCTATCGAAAAAAATCATTGGGGTCGGCGTCGGAATTGGTAGGCTGGAACCTATTAATACGATGGAATGAGCGTATTACCTAAAAGGCTGGACCAACGGAGCCGAGCCAAACCGGCTCGAGAGGGAAGCGTGATGGATGCGCACAGAAAAAGGGGGTTTGGCCGCTAAGGCCAAACCCCCTTTGGATTGCTGTTAATGCGTCAAATCAATCGACGATTAGATGCTTAGAAGTCGATCTGCAGTCTGGCGCCCAGAGTGGTGGCAGTGTCGCTGTCGACATCGTCCGCCCTTGTCAGATCGAAGTAGCCGTAATGCAAGGAAATATGGGCGTTGGGAACCAGGGTGTATTTGGCGCTGAGGTTGACCAGCATCAAGCTGTCCAATTCGCCGGTCATGTCCAGTTCCGTCTCGGCGGTCACATACCCGACGCTGCCGAACAGGGTCAGATCCGGAATGACCTGGAATTTCGTGTACAGGATACCGCCCAGGGTTCCGGTGCCATTGCCGTCATCAAAGATGTCGTTTCTGCCCAGGGGGCTGATCCCGAGGGTATTCATTGAACCGTAGTCCGCAAATACCGTGCTGCCGTCGTCGGTCAGGCAGGTGAGCTTAACTTCGTTGTCTTCGTCCGTACCCATGGAGTAAACGAAATTGAGACCGAGGGTCAGTGCATCGCTCATGGCCATGTTGACATCGCCAAACAGCTGGGTGCCGACAAGGTCAACAGTGGAGGTGCCGTCGTCGATTTCGCCGCCGAAGATGTTGAGTTCGACATTGAAATTGACCGGACCCACGGCGAATTTACCCTGAACACCGATCGCGTTGGCCTCTACGTTCGGATTTGCGGCTGTGCCGTCAGCGCCATCAGTTTGGAAGGCATAGAAGCCGTTGACGCTGAAAGCTTTGGCGCTGTAGCCAAGATTGATGAAATAGTGATCAATGTCTTCGAAACCTTCTTCGTCGGTGGTGTCGCCAACATCTGTTTGATCCTCATCCACTTTGGCCCAGCCAGCGGTGATGACCAAGGGGGTTTTGATGACAAACGCCAATCCGGTGTGCACGGCATCGTAGGCCACTGCATTGCCCAGCCCTAAGTATTGCAGACCGGCAACAACGGTGACCGGGCCTTTGGTTGCGACCAGGTAGGCCCTGTCGACGTCCACGCCGCCCGGGTCTTGATTGCTGTCTAAGTCATCCATGTCATCGGAACCCCACACGTTCTCAGCCATATCCAAGCGGAAAACGCCCTGGACGCCCTCGGACGGTGTGATGGTGCCCTGAACGCGGAAACGCTGATCCCAGTATTGCCTGTGGTCGGTGTCGGTGTCGGTGTCGAAGTTGTGGTTGGTTTTGTCGAAGGCGCGAGCGCGCATGGCCCCGGAGAGATCCAGGGTGTCGTCAGCCATTGCAGCCGGAGCCGCAAGGGCCAATACCATCAATACTACCAATAATTTCTTCATCTGTAGTCCTCCTTAACGCTTACGTTAAGCTAAAATGTTGGGAATCGCCAAACCCCCAAAAAAAAGTGCCGGAGCTAACCTATCAATCTTACCAATGGTCCTAATGTCAACTTTTCCTGCATGCCGCTGTTCGTTCTGTCCAGTTAAGTTCGCCTCAAATTGGAACTAGTGCTTCATTTAGGATATTAGGATATCGGTAGATTCTCAATTAAATCCGGCTACCAATAATGATAGGGTTTTACCAAGGGGAATTTCGGTTGTCAAGAAAATAAAATACTTCTTGATCTACAAATATTACCCTATAAAAACAATTTGTTAAGTAACTTATGAACAAAATTGTGCAATAAAAAAGAAAATTTTTTCGCTACTTTTTACGCTTCAATGCCATGAGCATAGAAGTAAAAATAAAGTTAACAGCTTGTTATTTTTAATAATATGAATGCTACCGCAAGAATATCGCCATCGAATTAACGTTCATTTATAAAAAAACGAACCCGCGGTTGCCCACGGGTTCGTTTTTTTCATGTATTTTTCATGGATTGGCTGAGAAGCTTAGGCCTCCGGGCATCATCCCCGGTCCAGCTGACGCCTTTGGGCATCCTCCAGCTCCTGGGTCCAGGCGGTCTTCCACTTGCCGTCCATGTAAACTTCAAACTTGTCCGCTTTAATTGTCTTGTACTTGGTAGATTTTTCACCGCTGATGCGTACCTTAGACCTTGCAATGTAATGGATTTTGGATTCGGCCTGTTTGTCGGCCGGGGGATGCAGCGCCTTACATGCCAAACAATTTTAATGTACGATGCGCTTGAAGGCTTTTTCCAGATCGTTCACCGTCCATTGAATCCAGGTGGGACGTCCATGGGGGCAGTGGGAGGGGTTGTCGCATCGATCCAGTCGAGCCAGCATGCGGTCGATCTGTTCATGCGACAATCGGTGGTGGGCCCGCACGGCATTGTGGCAGGCCATCACCATGCGGCATTCATCCAGGATCTTGTCCAGTCCGGCCGCCATTCCGACGGCGGATGCCCGGTCCGCGATTTCGACCACCACGCCGGCGAGATCGCGGTCATCCAGTACGGCCGGAACCGCTTTGATCACAAAGGTGTTGCCACCGAAAGGCTCCAGTTCCAATCCCATTTCGTCGAGCCGGGGGACCAGTTGTTCCAGCAGCTGCGCTTCGGCATAGCCCAGTTCCACCGTCTCGGGCATCAAAAGCCGTTGCGAGTCGACCCGCCCGGCGCGCTGCTTGAGCGCTTCGTAGACGATCCGCTCGTGGGCCGCATGCTGGTCGATCAGGATCAGGCCCTGTTCGTTCTGGCAGATAATATAGGTGCCGTGGAACTGGCCGATCACCGTCAATTGGGCAAAGCGGGCATCGGACCAGAGTCCGGACTGTTCCGGCGGCTCGGCCGAAGGCGGGGCCTCAGGCGCCTGGGGAGCCTGCGGGACGATGGCAGCCGGCGCGTCGGGCCCGGCCGGGGGATCTGCCGGCATGTCTGGCGCCGTTTCGCGCGGATAGACAACGGGGTCTGAATTTTGCGGCGGCGACGGTGTGCGACGATCGATGGCGCCGTAGGCCGCCGCCGGGTCGGCCACCGCCTCAGCGGTGCCGGAATCGGTGTCGACGGCCCATAATTTGCGGTCCGCCCGGATCAGGGCCGCCGCCACTTCGCTGCTGACCGCCTGATGGATCCGCCGCTGGTCGGCAAACCGAATCTCGTGTTTGGTGGGGTGCACATTGACGTCCACCATGTCGAACGGCAGCTCGATAAACAGAACGGCCAGGGGAAACTGCCCTTTCATCAGACGCCCGCTGTACCCTTCAAACAGCGCGTGCTGAACAACCCGGTCGCGCACCCGCCTGCCGTTCACATAGAGATAGATGCCGCGGGATGTCTTGCGGGCCTGTCGCGGCGGTGCGAGACAGCCGCTGATGGCCAGATCGCCGTGATGCGCATCCAGGGCAATCAGCTCCCTGGCGGAGATTTGACCGAAGACCCCGGCGGCCCGCTGGGCTGCGTCGCCGGTTTTGGGCCATTGTTTGACGGGTTTGCCATTGTGGGTCAGGCGAAAGTGGACCTCGGGCCGTCCAAGGGCCATGCCGGCCACCACATCGGCGATGTGCCCCATTTCGGTGTTGACCGTTTTTAAAAACTTGCGACGGGCCGGGGTGTTGAAAAAGAGCTGCGCCACGCTGACCATGGTCCCTTTCGGCGCTCCGGCTTCCGTCACCTGAACGATTTTGCCGCCTTCGATCCGGGCCTCGACGCCGCTGTCCGCCGCCGCGGTCCGTGATACGAGGGTCATTTTCGAAACCGCCGCGATGCTGGGCAGGGCTTCGCCCCGAAATCCCAGGGTCTGGATCGCAAACAGCTCCCGATCGCTGCGGATCTTGCTGGTGGCGAAGCGCTCCAGGGCCAGCAGGGCATCGTCGTGCCCCATGCCATGGCCGTTGTCCGCTACGCGAATCAGGGACCGCCCGCCGCGCTCGACGTCGATCAGGATGCGGGTGCTTTGGGCATCCAGGGCATTTTCCACCAACTCCTTGACCACCGAGGCCGGACGCTCCACCACCTCGCCGGCGGCGATTTTGTTGGCCAATATTTCGGGGAGAATGCGGATTTTGGGCATAGCTGGGTTGGTTTGTGGTTTCTGGTTTATTGTTTCTGCTTAAGACAGCCTTAGCCAATATGTGGGAGCGGCGTCCCGCCGCGACGCCTATGATACAATATCACACATTCCAGCGGCAATGCCAATATGGGTAATCATGAGCTAGTCCGCTTCTTTTTTTACCCACCGTGACAGGTACTGCGCATCGATGGGAGACAGATTGAACTTCAAACACGCCTGCTCAACCAGCTTGTTGGAATCGGCGTCGGGATCGGACAGCCGCATTTCGGATATCCATTTGACCGCCCTGCGAATATCTTCACCTTGAGGCATGATGGACATGGCTCACCTCCGGTCAAAAAACATTATTGGATGAAAAAAAGAAATAAAATCGGAAGAATACCTCAACTTAACACTTAAAACTTAACACGCCGGCCGGCAGGAAACCAAACATTGTTCCATGCCAGGACAAAAAGCCCATCACCCAGACAATGAAATAGCTAGAGCGCCGGCCGGTTTTCACCAAACTCGGTGGCTTGCTCGAAATGATGCGCGGTTTTGAGCAGCAGCTCCTCTTTGAAATGGCCGGCCAGCAATTGAAGGCCGATGGGCAGACCGGAACCGGACAGGCCGCAGGGCACCGATATGCCCGGTATGCCGGCCAGATTGGCCGACAAGGTGTAGACATCGGACAAATACATGGCCAGAGGATCGTCCAGGTGTTCCCCGATGGCAGTGGCCGGTGTAGGCGCCACGGGCGAAGCGATCACATCGCACTTTTCAAAGGCGGCGTTAAAGTCGGAAATAATCAATGTCCGAATCTGAGAGGCTTTGCGGTAATAGGCGTCGTAATACCCCGCCGACAGCGCATAGGTGCCGATCAGGATCCGCCGCTGCACTTCCGCCCCGAACCCTTTTGAGCGTGTGCTGCGGTACATCTCCAGCAGTTGGGATTGCGTATCATCCCGCACACCGTATTTGACGCCGTCGTATCGCGCCAGATTGGAGCAGGCCTCCGACGGCGCAATCAGGTAGTAGGCGGCCACACCGTAATCGGTGTGCGGCAGCTCGATATCCACGGTTCGGGCTCCCAAATCGACAAGCGTCTTGACGGCCTGGCCAATGGCGTTGGAAACGTCCGGATCCAGTCCCGGCATTTTGAAATAGGCGCTGGGGACGCCGATGGTCAACCCCTTGATATCATCGCGCAAAGAGGCGCTGTAATCCGGCACGGCATCGGGAACCGATGTGGAATCCGCCGTATCGTGACCGGCGATGGCCTGCAACATCGTGGCGCTGTCGGCCACGCTCTTGGTTAACGGCCCGATTTGGTCGAGGGAAGAGGCAAAGGCCACCAGCCCGAAACGCGATACACGCCCGTAAGTGGGCTTCAGCCCCACAACCCCGCAATGGGATGCGGGCTGGCGGATCGATCCGCCGGTGTCGCTGCCCAATGCGGCCAGACACATATCCGAAGCCACCGCCGCGCCCGCCCCCCCGCTGGAGCCGCCGGGAATGCGCGTCGTATCCCACGGGTTGCGGGTGACCTTGTAGGCCGAATGCTCGTTGGTGGATCCCATGGCAAATTCATCCATGTTGAGCTTGCCCACCATAACGGCCTTCTGGGCCTGAAGCTTTTGAATGACGGTGGCGTCATAAGGCGGTCGAAAATTCTCCAGGATGCGCGAACCACAGGTGGTCGGAACGCCCCGGGTGCACAGCACGTCCTTGATGCCCAGGGGAATTCCGGTCAAAGGCGCGGCCTCGCCCCGGGCAATGGCCTGGTCGGCGGCCCTGGCCTGCTCCATCGCCATTTCCTCGGTAACGGTAATGTAGGCGTTGACGCGGGGTTCAACCTCGGCCAAGCGGTCCAGCACGGCCCGGGTCAGCTCGCAGGCGCTGATCTCCTTGGTTCGCAACAGCTCCCGGGCCTGGGTGATGGTCAGACGATACAATTGCATCTCACATTCTCCTGAAATTCGCTGAAAGCTAACTAGTGTCCATCCATTTATTCCCTCTCCCTTGAGGGCTGATCTTTACCCACACTTGACACAGGGGGTCATGGGCCGGATTGCATTGGATTAGGATTTTGTTGATGAGTGAAGAT
>JASFGJ010000263.1:0-6293 GCA_050123815.1 Desulfobacteraceae bacterium | reverse complement strand
GGATATCGATCTCGATCACACCGTTGGCCGTAAACGTCTCCTGGTACGATCCGGTGGTGTGATCCGAGCCTTTGAAATGTATCTCCGCCTCCGTGCCCGATGAATCGGGGCAAACGATTTCGGCCTTGGCGGTATACCACTCATTCCACATCGGATCCGACGGTTCAGTCCATATCTTTCCAACGGTTGTTATTGCCGGAGCCTCCAGGCTCCACGAAGAAAAAACGTCGGGGTCAAAACTGACAGGAGTCGTGGTATAGGCATCGGTACCCGGAATTTTCACCTCGAAGGTCAAGGTATAGCCGGTCTCTCCTTGGGATTGCAGATAATTTTGGTACGCCGATTTAAGCAGAGCCGCCAGGTCCCCCTGTTGACTCCATTCACAAAATTGGGGCACGAGATGAAAAATATATTCGCAGGGCTCGGTGATCGATTTCTTTTCGACATCCTGGGCCCAGCTAAAGTTATCCTTAATGGTTTTGGCGAAATCGCTGCAAGGATTGTCAGGCCACGTAAGAAGTAAATTTATATCTTCCCTGCTCCACTGCCCGCATGATCTTTTGATCTGGTCCGCCATATCGTCGCACATGATTTCATAGGCCGGCGCCGGCACGTCACTTAAGGGAATGTTGAATTCATAATAACCATCTCCGATGCTCTTTCCGAGATACCCTTTGGTTCCCAATGAAGGATTCATGTGCATGACAATGTTGGCATCGTTCCTGGGCTCTTCGCATTGGATTAACCGGACCTGATGACTTGTCAGGGTTGCGTCCGCCTGTGGCTCGAAAGGCATCGAATTTTCGTCAGATATTGTTTCCAGGTCGTCTCTGTCGTTTTCAAGTGCGTCATTTGACGCGGTCCTGCTTTGCGCGTCTTGTATTTCAACCGGCACTGAGATGTTGATTGAACCGTTGTTGGAAACGGCCGTCAACCGAAACGATGCGGTTGAAGTGTGTTCAAACCTGAAAATCCCGCCGCCGGGGGTATATACCGTCTCGGGCATACCGTCGTCATCCAATGTAATGACAAAGTCTCCCTCGATGTCAGGGGAGCTCGCTGTCACCGCACGCAAGGCTACCGGGTAGCCATCTTCGTCTCTGGCCCCATGATAGGTGAATGCGGTTCCGTCCTTGGATGTTAACGTTAAAAAGGTACCGTCGGTGGGATTTGTATGCACGTCGATCCGATCCTCCCCCGCAGATCCGCCGCCACCGCCGCCACTGTCTCCCCCTCCGCCGCAACTAAAGAGAACAGCCGCCATAACAAGAATGAAAACCAACGCAATTGATCTCGGTGTAATTGTTTTAACTTTTATTGATAGAAATCCCAAAATAGCCTCCAATCATGATCTGATACCGTGAGAACGAGGGAAATGGTATTTGTGGATGGCTACTTTCTATATCGTAAAGAATATTACAGATAGATTACAGATGCGGAGTTTGTTCTTTCATGCCGGGTTGTACACGGCTCAATTGCATAGGATTGTTGATAAATCCAAGCTTTTTGGGTGAGTTCAAGCGGACAACGCTAACCGAGGATTTTTTCCCCTGTCGCCGAGCGCATGACCTTGGCAAGGGCGTTTACCACTTCCGGATCATACTTTTCCTTAGCCCCCTGCAGATAGGAGAGCGCCGCTTCCAGGTCAATGGAGGGGCGATAGGATCGCGGCTTGACCATGGCGCAGAAGACGTTCACCACGGCCAGGATGCGCGACGGCATGTCGATCTCGTCGCCTTTTAATCCCTTGGGATAGCCGCTGCCATCCAACAGCTCATTGATGTGCAGGACGCATTGGGCCACCGGCAGGTCAAATTCGACATCACTGAGAATACCGGCGGCGTGCTCCACGTGTTGCTCGACTTTTTCTCTCTCTTGTTGGGTTAATTTGCCCGGTTTGTTGAGCAGCGCTTTGTCGACAAACATCTTTCCGATTTGAGAAAGGTTGGCGGCAATTTCGATGGTGGAGCGCTCCTGGTCATTTAGATTGAGCTCCATGCCGATTTCATGGGCCACTTTGCGCATCAACTGGGAGTGGCCGGAAAGATAGGGATCTGTTTTTTCAATGGCCTTGACCAGAATGTCGATGGTTTGAGAAACGGCGCGTTCGCTTCGTTTTTGGACGTCTATAATTTCGGTGACGTCCCGGTATACCGACACGATTCCGGATAGTTTTTCGGTTTGATCGACAAAGGGGGCTTTGGAGATCCGCAAATGGCGGCGCTTGGATTGAAGGTACAGTTCAATGACAAAACTCTTGGGTTGCCGGTTCTCCAGGACCCAGCGGTCCGACGCTTCCAGTCGTTTGGCCGTGTCGAAGCCGAACAGGGCGGTGTCGTCCAAACCGATGATCTCGTCCGCCTCGCGACCCACCGCCCGGGCAAAGGCCGGATTGGCATACTGATACACTCCGTTGATATCTTTCAGCGCCATGTACTCGGTAATGGTATTGTTGATGCTGTCGAGCAGCCGCCGCTGTTTTTCGATTTCATTGGCCAATCGTTTGAACTGCAAGGCGTATCGGCGGTTTTCAATGCCGATAAACCGCCACCAGACGGCCCCGGCCAAGGTGGCGCCGATCAGCACGATCAACGCGGCAATGCCCACCGACATTCGGACAAAATGACTGAGGGATTTTCTGGCAATGCGGTAATCGGACTCCTGCATAATCCACCAGGCCAGATCGGGCACTTTCTTGCCATAGGAGTAGGCGATGCGTGAATCGGTGCGCGCGGCACGCACGGCAAAGGGCAGTACATCGCTGTCAAACGTATAGTGTTTCGAATCGGGAAGGTCGATCGTTTCACCGGGCAGCCAGGGCACAATCTCCTGAAAACGGCCGCTCTTTTTCTGGATGAGCCGGGTGCGTTCGCCCTCCCCCATCAGCGCGGACGTGGTCAACAGTTCATTGATTTTGTCCGATACCGCTTTGGCCAGCAGCAGAACGGCCACCGGCGCGTGGGACTGGGGCGCTGAGATGGGTAAAAACAGCTCGATGATCAGGCCGTTCTCCGTATGGACGGCCGGTGTAATGACGGGGCGGTTCGATGCCAGCACCGTTTGAATGAATTGGCGGTAGTCCGGGGTGATTGGCGTGGATCCGACATCGGTGGAAAGATAGGCATGGCCGGCACGGTTGTAGATTCGGCCGGCCGCAAATCCGGAATAGCGGGTGAATTCTTCCAGCAGTTGCTGCATCATGGAAAGCTGGGACGTCAACTGGGCAGCACTGTCCGTGGCTGCCTCCGGCTGATTCAACTTGCCGGTAATCAACAGGGACAGATCGTCTTTGAGCAAATCGACGTCGGCGGCGAAGAGTCGAAACAACTCCGATTGAACGATACGGTCGCCCTGATCCACCAGACCGGCCATCCAGGTCGAGATGACGTCGGTTTTCGAGGTGGCCAGCAGTTCCAATCGTTTTTCCAATGAATTTCGAAGTTCCACCTCTTTATTGCCGATAATTTCATTTAGGAAAAGACCCACCACAGTGATGATGATCAGGACGATGCAAATGCCGATCAAGACGGCCTTTCTCCGACCTTGCCCGGAAGGTACGGATTCTGTCCTGTCCTGATCCGTTAACGCGAATTGTTTCTCCATTTTCAAAATCCTTGCTTTCCAATGGGCCGTATATGGGCCCAGCGGTTTGCCCCATTGACGGAGTACTGGGGGATGTAGTGCCGGTATCTGTCATGCGGCAGCACCAGGTCGGACAAATTGTCCAGAATATACGCCGTTTCGTTGAGATATACGGCCAGCACGGCGTGTGCGACATTTCGGATGCGGTCTTTGACCACGACGATGCGCATCTTTGCGGTCTCGAATCCGATCTGTTTCAGGGCAAAATATTTTACAATGCTGTAGTCTTCACAATCTCCCGATCGCTTTAAAAACTCGTTGGGGCTGGCCCAGTGGTCCGACGTTCCATAGGCTTCGATGTCCAGGCGATAGGGCCATTGATTAAAAAACGCATTCACGGTTTTCAGCGTTTCCATCGGTGATTTGTTTTTTGCTTTACGCATAACTTGCCGCCAGCTTTTAGCGGTCGGCGGACACGCCCCCGTTTTACATGAGACAAATTCATTCACCTGCTGCCCGGCCACCGACAGGACACGCCGCCACTGGGGCAGCGCCTTTAAATCGCTTCGATATTCGATCGTACCAAAAAGCCTCACGGCGGCCGGTTTTGCCGGGCGGTGCGTTGCTTGTCTGGACGGCTGGCCTTGTCCGGACGCGCCGGCTGCATGCATTGCGGTTGCCAGGATCACAACCAGGCCCATCTGAAACGTTTTCTTTGCCCATGCAACCATTGAAGTTACACGATGTCCTAACGCTCTCTAAGTGCATTTTGACTGGCCTTTAAAATCGGCTTCAGGAGATAGTCGAGGACCGATTTTTTACCGGTAAGGATGTCGACGCTGGCCGTCATGCCCGGAATGATCGGCAACTTCGATCCCCGGTAGGTAATGGCGTTGGTCTTGGTTCTCAATTTAACCCGATAGTGGTATTCGCCTCTTTCATCCTGAATGGTATCCGCACTGATTTGTTCGACCACGCCCTCCATGCCGCCGTAAATTGAAAAATCGTACGCCGTTATTTTGATCTTCGCCTTTTGACCCGGGTAGAGAAAGGCGATATCGGCCGGCGTGATGCGTACTTCGAACAGAAGGGAGTCATCCAGCGGCACAATTTCCAAAATGGGGTCCCCGGGTCGGAGCACCCCGCCAATGGTATTGATGATGATCTGTTTGACCGATCCGCGGACCGGCGAGGTGACATCGGTGCGTCTCACCCGATCCTTGCCGGCGGCCAATATCTCTTTAAGGGAATTGAGTTCGACGCGGCGCTTGCTGATCTCTTCCAGCGCCTTGGAACCGAATTCGGCGCGACGCTGCTGCATCTTTTGCCGGGCTTCATCGGCCTCTTTTTTCAACCGGGGCAGGCTTCGCCCCAAGGCGTTGACTTCGCCCCGCAGCCGGACCACATCCCGATCGAGCTTGATATAATCCACCCGGGAGTAGAGCCCCTTTTTCATCAGCGGCTGGGCGATGTTTTTTTGCTCCACTGCAAGCTGCAGATTTTTTTTCAACTCTCTTTGGCGGCCCTTTACCTCTTCGATCTCCTGTTTTTTTCGGTCATACTCCGATTGAAGAATTTTGAGTTCAAGGGCCAGCTGCTTCTTGCGCGCGTTGAAGATATGGGTCTGGTCGGCGGCAATTTGCGGGTCGTTGTCAGCGACGATTTGCGGAAAATGAATCTCGCTCTGTTCCGCTTCGGCCGTCAGGCGGGCGATGGCCGCTTCATGCTCGAGGGATTTGGCGAACGCATCGCGATACTGGCTGGCGGCCATGGTGTTGTCCAATCGGACCAGCACGTCGCCTTTTTCAACGATTTGATTTTCAGTGACCAGGATTTCATCCAAAATGCCGCCCTCCAGGTTTTGGATGACCTGGACGTGCTGGGACGGTATGGCCTGCCCCATGCCCCGGGTGACTTCATCCAGGACCGCATGTTTTGCCCAGAGGATAAAGACGACGAACATCAGGCAGACGGTGGCAGAGAGCAGGTAGGCCATGGTGTGGCCTTTACGGTGGATGGCCGCGTCCACATCGCTCATGAAGGCCACATCTTCCTTGCGGATAGGCACCGGGGTGCGTGCTTCGGTGTGATCAGTTGCGGTTTGCTGTGTTTCGATCATTTGTTCATACCGGCTTGCAGGTTGTGGATGCGTTCGTTCTTCAGGTCCCTGATCACCTGTTCTTTGGGGCCGTCCGCGACTATCCTTCCCGCATCGATGACAATCAGGCGCTCCACCAGCGACAACATGCTGTGGCGGTGGGTGATCAACAGCAGCGTCATGTGTCGGGTCTCTTCGGCCAGCTTTTGCCTCAGCATCAGTTCAGTGGCGTTGTCCATGGAACTGGAGGGCTCGTCCAGGATCAAAATCTCAGGCGATTGCAGCAAGGCCCTGGCAATGGTCACCGCCTGCCGCTGGCCACCGGAAAGATTCATGCCCCGCTCTCCCACCTGGAAGGTAAAACCGGCCGGATTCATTCGAAGAAAATCGGTGACGCCGGCAACATTGGCGACCCTTAAAATGGCCTGATCGTCGGCGTTGGGAAGCCCCAGGGCGATGTTCTCTTTAACGGTTCCGTAAAAGAGATAGTTGTCCTGGGAGACATATCCGACTTTGCGGCGCAGGTCGGCGATATCCAGCTGCCGGATGTCCACGCCGCCGACCTTTACGGCGCCCTGCTGGGGATGGTACAGCCCCTGACACAAGCGCCCCA
>JASFGJ010000262.1:0-6294 GCA_050123815.1 Desulfobacteraceae bacterium | reverse complement strand
AAAGAATTTCAGATGAAGCATAAAAAACCGGAAGAGATTATCCCGATGGCGGACGAACATTTTGAGGATTTCTAACGCTGCCGATACGGGCTGCCGAGCAGCTCAGATACGAGCTGCTCGGACAACAATGGAGAATATAGCATGAGCGATACAACCGACATCATACAACAGGAAACTGAGGCGCTTGACATGCAGCGCACCGATCTCCCCTTTTCCATGGCGGAGAAAGTCAACAATCCTGAGTCTTTACAACAAAAAACAGAAGCCCCGACTGAAAAGGAAGGTAAATATCTGACGTTTTCTCTCTCAGACGAAGAATACGGCATCGGCATACTCAAAATAAAAGAGATCATCGGTATGATGCCCATCACATCGGTTCCGCGCACCCCAACCTACGTCCGAGGTGTCATTAACCTTCGCGGCAAAGTGATCCCGGTCATCGACTTGAGGATCCGATTCTGCATGGAAGAGAAGGAGTATAATGACCGCACCTGCATCGTTGTGGTGGAAATCGAGAGCCACGGCATCGAGATGGTCATCGGGATCGTCGTTGATTCAGTATCGGAAGTTCTCAATATCAAGAGTGAAGAGATTGAAGAGACGCCGGAATTCGGGACGACGCTCAATACGGAATACATCCTCGGCATGGCGACCATGGAGGGCGAAGTTAAGATCCTGCTGGATATCGACGAGGTCCTTAGCAGCGAAGAATTGACACATCTCCAAAAGACCGCCTAAGGGCTATGAAACAATAAAGGGTTCAACAATGCCTGTTGATCTGGATAGTATAAATAACCGAATCGAAACCATCGCGTTGGCATTGGTGACGATGGAGGCTGATGACATCCCCGTGCTTGGGGAGATTTTGAACCATCTGAACGCCATCGAGAAAGAAGCCGGAGCCATAGAAAACCCTCAGTTCAGTGCCTTGATAAACGCATTGGGCGCCTATCTGGAACGGATCATCCTTCGTGAAACGGCCGATATCGAACCGTTCGAGTCGGGCATTGAACATCTGCAGGCCTTTTGCAGGAGTCTTATCAATCAGGTTGACGATACCGTTGACGTGAGCAGCGTATTGTCGACACTGGGCGGCGATTCAATCACTGACACTGTCGCGTCAGCAAAGACCGCGGCGTTTGATAAAATTGAAGAAACCGCAATGGCTGCATTGCCGATTCCGGACAATATTGCTGAAGATTTGAAGCGCTTTGGCGCACCGGATCCGAATTTAAGCGAAGAAGACATTGAAATTTTTACCGGTTTCGTTATGGAATCGCTTGAGGCACTCGAATCCATCGAGGTCGGCTTGATCGATTTGGAGCAGAATCCGGATGATATGGAAAGCATCAACACCATTTTTCGTTCGTTTCATACCATAAAAGGAGTGTCCGGATTTCTGGGATTGGAACGCATTAACAAGCTGTCCCATTGCTCCGAAAATCTCCTGGATAAAATCCGAAGCGGTGAGATCAATATCGACGCCGATGCCACCGATGTTATTTTGAATTCTGTCGATTTATTGAAACAGATGATTGAAGGTGTTCAAATCGGTATGGATAATGGAACGGATTTGGATAACGGCATTGACGTTGTGCCTGCGATCACACGCATCGAACAGATACAGGAACTTGCGACTTGCGGCACCAAACGCCTCGGCGAGATTTTGGTGGACCAGGGTTCGGTTTCGCCTCAGGCTGTGGAAAAGGCTGTCAGCAAACAAAAAAAATCGCCGCATAAAAAATTGGGCCGGATTTTAGTGGAAGACGGCTTGGCGGATCCCGGGCAGGTCGCATCAGCTCTGCGCAAGCAGAAACGATCCGGCGCGCGCAAGATAGACCTTCAGGTGAAAGTGGACACCCAGAAATTGGACAATTTGGTTGACCTGGCAGGCGAACTGGTCATTGCCCAGGCCATGCTGCGCCAGCATCCATATGTGCTGGCCGCTGATGACCACGGCCTGGTGCACACCCTCGGTCAACTCAACCAAATCACCTCCAGCCTGCAGACAATGACCATGACCTTGCGCATGGTGCCCATCAAGAGCACCTTCCAGAAGATGGTACGGCTGGTGCGTGATTTGGCAAGGAGTTCAGGGAAGAAGATTCTGCTGACCATGGAAGGAGAGGATACGGAAATCGATCGCAACGTGGTTGACGAACTCTACGAACCCATGGTGCATATGATTCGCAATTCCGTCGACCATGGCTTGGAAACTCCGGAAGAACGAATTGCGGCCGGGAAAAAAGCGGAAGGTGAAATCCGGCTCAAGGCGTTTCATCGGGGAGGAAAAATAGTTGTCGAAATCAGTGATGACGGCCGTGGGCTGAACCGATCACGGATCCTTGAAAAGGCCCGATCCAACGGCCTGATCAGCGACGACAGCAAGCTCAGTGACGATGAGATTAACAGCCTTATCTTTCACCCCGGCTTTTCCACAGCTAAAGAAGTATCGGATATTTCCGGTCGGGGTGTCGGCATGGATGTGGTCAAAAAAGCCATTGAAAAGCTTCGCGGGCGTGTCGACATTCAAACGACGCCGGGCAGAGGCTCAACATTTGTTATCAGCCTTCCGCTGACCCTGGCCATTATCGAGGGGATGCTTGTAAGGATCGGCCAAGAGCGATATGTGCTTCCGGCATTGTCCATCATTGAATCCTTTCGGCCGGGCAGGGAGCAATACTCCACCGTAGAAGGCAAGGGTGAAATGATCCTCTCGCGCGGACGCCTGATTCCTCTGGTCCGTTTAAGCAAAATTTTCGAAGCCCACAGCCATGTGGAGGCGCCGTGGGACGGCCTGGTGGTCGTCGTCGAATATGACGGTAAATATATGTGCTTGTTATTGGACGAGCTGCTCGGCAAAGAGGAGGTTGTCATCAAAAGCATGGGCGAAATAATGAAAGACGTGCCGGGGATCGCCGGAGGAGCCATTATGGGCGACGGCAGGGTTGGCCTGATCCTCGACATGGCCGGTATTTGGCAGATGGCAATGCGTTCCCCCAACGCCGCATGAAAAAGATGGGGCACAGGAACAACGATATGAACATTGTTGTAGGCGTCGCCGATATGAAAGTGAGCAATGACCCGGATGATATTCTGGTGACCTATTCATTGGGCTCATGCATCGGGATTGCTGTTCACGACCCTGTTGCCGGGGTGGGTGGCATCCTTCATTTTATGCTTCCAGGTTCGGAGCTGGATCGGGATAAGGCCAGGCAAAAACCGTTTATGTTTGCCGATACCGGTATACCAAGGCTCTTTAAATCCGCCTATGAACTTGGTGCAAAGAAAAACCGAATGCGGGTTGTTGTGGTTGGCGGCTCACAAGTACTCGACCAGCAAGGATTTTTTAACATCGGCAAGCGCAACCAGATGGCCGTTCGCAAAATCTTTCACCGCAACAATGTAATGATCGACTATTCCGATGTTGGCGGCAATTCCAATCGCACACTCAGGCTGACGGTAAAGGATGGGCGAACGAGCCTCAAGGTCTCAGGCAAGAGCGATAGAGTCTTATGAAAAATATTCGGAACATCGTCCAAGACATTGCTAAATTGAAACCGATGCCGCAGGTCGCGCATAAAATCCTGGCAATCCAACAGGATCCTGACAGCAGCATGGATGATCTGACAAAGGTGGTGTCGCATGATGCCATGACGACGGCAAATCTTCTCAAGGCCGCTAACACTGCCTACTTTGCCAGGAACAAACCAGTAGACTCCGTGCAGCAGGCCGCCGTTTTTTTGGGGATGGATGAGGTGGTGGATCTGGTTCTGATGTCCAACAGCAAAAAAAATCTCGAAAGGGCCCAAAAAGGATATGGGCTCTGCACCGGTGAATTATGGCGCAATTCCGTCACATCGGCATTGATTTCCAGAACGCTGTCACAAAAACTGGGCCTGGCCAATGAGCACCTGGTCTTCACTGGCGCCTTGCTGAAAGATATCGGGAAGGTTGTTTTGGAACAATACGTCTCCGAATACGCTCAGCAGATCATGACCTTGGTTGAAGAGCAAAAATACAGTTTCCAGGAAGCGGAAAAAGAGGTCATCGGCATCGACCATGCCGATCTTGGCGCCATGACGGCCGAGGTGTGGCGTTTCAGCCCCAAGATGGTGGACATCATCAAACATCACCATCAGCCCGCCAATGCCACTTTGGCAAGGCCGGAGACGGTTGTCGTGCACCTGAGCGATTTGCTGTGCATGATGATGGGAATCGGCACGGGTTTCGACGGCTTGGCGTATCGATTCGACCAGCTGCAAACAGAAACCATTGGATTGACAGACAAAGATCTTCAGGAAATCATGGCGGATTTTGCCTTAAAAATAGAAGAGATCGACGATCTGGTTTCTTCCATCTGATCGATGCGGGAAATCAGACCTATTGTCCTTGACAAAGGGAGGGACAAACCGATGCCCTTTAAAATTTTAATCGTAGATGACTCGTATCCCATGCGCGCAGTGATTAAAAAAATTATCAAAGCATCCGGATTCGATGTCGGAGAATTCTTTGAGGCCGCCACGGGACGGGAGGCCCTGGACATCCTCGATAAGCAATGGCTCGATCTGGTGCTCTCCGATTACAATATGCCGGACATGGATGGCCTTGAAATGCTCAAATCAATGAAAGAAAATGAGATGCTGAAGGATATCCCCGTAATCATGGTAACCACTGAAGGCAGCCATCAACGCATTGAAGAGTTTATCGAAACGGGTGCGAGCGCCTATATTAAAAAACCATTTACTCCGGAACAGATCCGATCTCATTTAAATCAACTATTAGGAGAACCAGAGCATGAATTTTGCAGCGATGAAGCTGGCGATGAAGGACTCGATTTTTAACGTAATAGAGCAGATGTTCTTTTTACCGATTGAGGTCCGGGAAACCAATGGAAGTACGAATACCGGGCTGCAAAGCACTTCCTTGATTACGGCCGGCGTGGGTTTCAATGGACCTTCTGATGGCATGTTCATGCTGTCAATCCCTGAAGACCTCGCCACCTCCATGGCCATCGATTTTCTCGGCATTTCACCAGAGGTGATATCTTCTGAGCAGATTACCGGAACAGTAAAAGAGATGATCAATATGCTTGCCGGAAGCACCCTCAGCGCATACGAGCCCGAGGCGGCCTTTAACTTGCAGATTCCAAAAATTATTGCTGCATCGAAGCCGACGAAATCGGACTCGGAGCCGGAGAGACCCATCGTGCTATTGATCGAAACACCGGACAGCCGAATGGCATTTCGGCTAGCGGTATAAATGCATAAACAGCCGAGGCATGCGAAACCGATGAAAAAAAACATCCGTGTCTTGATCGTAGACGATTCGGCGGTCGTGCGCAAAGTACTGACAGAGGAGCTGGATCGGGAACGCGGCATCGAGGTCATTGGATCGGCTCCAGACCCCTATGTCGCTAGGGATAAAATCGTCCAGCTAGAACCGGATGTGGTCACCCTGGACATTGAAATGCCGAGGATGGATGGCCTGACTTTCTTGAAAAAACTGATGAAGTACTACCCATTGCCGGTCATCGTGGTCAGTTCGCTCACCCAAAAAGGCGGCACCATGGCCATGGAGGCACTCTCTTCCGGGGCATTGGAAGTCATATCCAAACCCACCGAGGCGTACTCCGTTGGTGACATGAGCCTGCAGTTGGCAGACAAGATCAGAGCCGTTGCCAATGTTAGACTGAATACTCGTCAAGCGCCCCCGCTTGAAACCGGCTGCCAGACCATGCTGCAATCTACGGCGCTTCGCAAAACAACGAATAAAATCCTTGCCATTGGGGCATCCACTGGAGGGACGGAAGCCATCAAATCCGTTTTGACCGCATTGCCGCCAAATGCCCCCGGTATCATCATCGTACAGCACATGCCGGCGAAATTTACGACCTCTTTTGCACAGCGCCTCGATTCGCTGTGTAAAATACAAGTCAAGGAGGCTGCCAACGGCGATACCGTCTCCAACGGTTCCGCGCTTTTAGCGCCCGGCAATTTCCACATGCTCCTCAAGCGCAGCGGCAGTCGATATTACGTTGAAGTTAAAAATGGCCCGATGGTTCACCACCAGCGCCCGGCTGTTGACGTGCTGTTTCGATCCGTTGCCAAAACCGCTGGCGCCAATGCCGTCGGCATATTAATGACCGGCATGGGAGCCGACGGCGCCAAAGGCCTGCTTGAAATGAAAGAGGTGGGAGCCGGAACCATCGCCCAGGACGAAAAATCCTGCGTTGTATTCGGCATGCCAAAGGAGGCCGTCAAAATCGGAGCGGCCGATAAAATCGTTGCCCTG
>JASFGJ010000261.1:0-6328 GCA_050123815.1 Desulfobacteraceae bacterium | reverse complement strand
AGGCCCTCAGATCCACCGAGCCAGGCAACGACAGGCTGCTTGTCTTCTCGAGCCCCAATTTTTTTATCATCGGCTTGATCGTTTTGTGCTCGGGTGAATAATCACGATAATCCGGCAGATCCGGCAGCCAGCCCATTCCGATTGTCTCTGTTGCTTCTTCCATCATCTTTACTCCTTTTATTATTTTTCCCCATTGAAAGATTAAATTGTTTTCCGCTGAAAGTTCTTATCACCTCCTTTCCAAAAATTTAGTTTCCCCAACCGCTTCCATATCGACGTGCTCAGTGATCAATTAATTTCCGGCAAGCGAAAATGCAGTTTGGAAGGCACAAATTGTATCGATGGATCAGATTCTCATCGTAGTGATGCGCAAGAGTATGGAATTGACCTATGGCCAATAGCAGAACATGATAGTAATTTTGTATAGTATAAAATCGTGGGATAGGATGTTAATTGGCTCACATGTAAAATGTAAGTTGGATCACAAACGCTCCCTCTACTATTTGTTCATGGCATTAAGGCAATGCATACAAATGAACGGGCAGCCACACGCTTACAGTTCACGTGTATTCGTATTTGCAGATATCTGTATTGTGGAATTTACATCGACAGGGTTGGTTCCTACTTCTCCGTATCGATCCTTTGTTTGGCTTTACGGATCAGATCCACCAGACTTGCGGTTTTGTTGGGCGGGGTCGCACAGGCCAAAGACTCGAACGCTTCCGCCGTGAGGTGCTGTTTAAAATAACCCACGACATCGAATTGCTCCCACCAGCAATCAAAGACCTTGAAACAGGGCCGCTTGTTTTCACCACCAATGCGGCAGTAATCAAAGCGTACCGGGTGCCCTAATCGTGGGCAGCGACGTTGCCGATCGTCAAATGGGGATTTCGGTAGGTTCATAATAAAAAACAGCAGCTAAGGGTTCGCGCAAAAACAACTTCACATTTTTACGCGAACGCCAAGGGCCGCCCAACGACGGCCCTTTGCTGCATTATCTTTGCTGCCATCTTGCGCCATATTCAAGGAGGCGCAATGCAGTGGTTAGGTGCTCTTCAAGTCTTGCGGCTTCGGAAAATCGGCAAAAACTTTCATCGATTCCTGCATTTGGTCATCACCCAACTCGAAGTCGGTCAATTCACCGGAGAAGTACTTCTCGTAGCCGGCCAGATCCAGCAGACCATGACCGGAAAAGTTAAACAGGATCACTTTCTCCTTGCCCTCCTGTTTGGCCTTTTGCGCTTCAATGACCACCTGCGCGAGGGCATTGGTGGTTTCCGGAGCGGGAATCACGCCTTCGGAGCGGGCCCACATCACGCCTGCTTTGAAGGAATCGAGCTGCGACACCGACTGCGGGGTGACCAGGCCTTCATTGACCAGCTGGCTGACCGTGGGCGCCATGCCGTGGTAGCGCAGCCCGCCGGCGTGAATGGGCGCCGGCACAAAGGCGTGTCCGAGGCTGTGCATGGGCAGCAGCGGCGTGTAGCGCGCCGTGTCGCCGTGGTCGTAACTGAAGGGTGCGCGCGTCAACGTAGGACAGGCTTTGGGCTCCACCGGGTAGATTTCGATCTGCTTGCCGTTGATTTTGTCCTGCACAAAGGGAAACGCCAGACCGGCAAAGTTGCTGCCGCCGCCGGCGCATCCGATGATGATATCGGGCGTCTCTTCGATCATGGCCATCTGCTTCCGGGCTTCCAGGCCGATGATGGTCTGGTGCAGCATCACGTGATTGAGCACGCTGCCCAGTGAATAGCGGGTCTTGCCGCTCTGGTCGCTGACGGCCGCTTCGATGGCTTCGCTGATGGCGATGCCCAGGCTGCCCGGCGTATTCGGATCTTTTGCCAGAGCATCCTGACCAGCCTTGGTCTCGTTGCTGGGGCTGGCGATGCACTTGCCGCCCCAGGCCTCCATCATGGCTTTGCGATAGGGCTTCTGGTCGAAACTGACACGCACCATGTACACCTTGCAGTTCAAACCGAACTGGGCGCAGGCAAACGACAGGGCGCTGCCCCACTGGCCGGCACCGGTCTCGGTGGTCATGTTCTCGATGCCGAACTCCTTGTTGTAATAAGCCTGCGGTACGGCCGTGTTGGGCTTATGGCTGCCCGGGGGGCTTACGCCTTCATTTTTAAAGTAGATGCGCGCAGGCGTTCCCAGTACCTTTTCCAGGCGATCCGCACGAATCAGGGGAGAAGGACGCCAGATGGCCAGTACATCCAGAACGGCTTCCGGGATATCGATCCAGCGCTGATCGCTGACCTCCTGTTCGATGAGATTCATGGGAAATACCGGTGCCAGATCGTCCGGTCCCACCGGATTGCCGTCCGGTCCCAGCGGCGGATTCAATTTGATATCCGCTAAAATGTTGTACCATTGCCGGGGAATCTCATTAGCAGCTAATACGACGCTTTTCGTGCTCATTCAAAGCCCTCCTTGATTTCAGTGCGTTCCCGAATGGTGTCGCCCGCCCAAAGATCGATCGGTGGCGAGCCATCCGTCGATTCATGGCGGATGGTTCTGGTTGCGCCAACGTTCACCGACGGCATAACCATCACTCCCGACAGCTCCTTACCACTAAAGACCTGCCCAGGGCAAGTAGCGGCGGTAAAAGTCGGTTACCACCCGCCACATATCGTCCGGTATCTTGTCCCGCACAAAAGCCCGCAGCGCACGCGGCACCTCGCCATAGAAAGCTTCCGCTATCGCACCGGCAATGCAGGCCTGGGTATCGCTGTCGCCGCCCAGCGAAACGGCATTGCCGATGGCCGTCAGAAGATCGGTCGACTCCAGGAAGGCGATGATGGCCTCGGGTACCGATCCCTGACAAGAGACGTCAAAGGCGTAGCAAGGGCGAATCTGCGCCACTGTGCGATTCAGGTCATAGCCGAAGCATTGCTTGAGTGTGCTGCGAATCTGAGTTTTTGTATGGCCGCTGCTGGCAAGAAAAATAACCAGGGCAACGGCCTGGGCGCCTTTGATGCCTTCGGGATGGTTATGGCTGACGGCTGCCGAGCGTTCCGCATGCGCCAGCACCTGCTCTGCAGCGTCAAATGCAAAACCGACCGGACTGACACGCATGGCCGAACCGTTGCCCCAGCTGTTGTAGGGCTGTGGGTCCTTCTGCCAAATCCAGCGGTAAAACGTGCCGCCGTATCCGGCACTGGGGTATTTACGGCCCCAGGTTTGCAGGCTCTCGGCATACCCGATGCCGCGCAGGATGGCATCCGCCACTGCCACAGTCAGTACGGTGTCATCGGTAAAACGGCATTGCGGATGGAAAAAGTCAAAATCAGAGCGTTTAATGGGTTGCGCCTCGAATCGCGATCCGATGATATCGCCGGCGATAGCGCCGATCATAACAAGCACCTCGATCTAGACGTTAAGATAATGTTTTTGGACTGCGTTATCGGTCGTCGCGGTATGACAAATACAGCTTCCTCCCTCTAGCCTTGCCAAAAACATTATCTTAACGTCTAGAATGTAACACGACATACGTGGATTGATCGCTCAAGCGCATTGGTCCGCCTACGTGCAGCGCCAGAGCGATACTGATCACGGTTTCACAGCAGAGGAAGGAAAAATTGCACCACGTTGCCAATGAGCAGACAGTGTGCTTGGGGACCCGGCAACGGGAATGACATTGCAGTGCCCCCAAGTTTATCTATTCAACCTGATATTTAAACGATAATTTGACACGAGCCCGATAGGCGACGACTTTGCCTTCTTCGACTTTCATGTCGAGTTTTTCGACCTCTGCTATGCGCAAGTCCCGCAAACTCTGACTCGCCGCATTGATGGCGGTCTGGGCCGCACTTTCCCAGGAAGAAGCGCTGGTTCCAACCAAACTAATAACCTTGTAAACACTTTCGGACATGGGGGCCTCCCTTCACTTAAGGTTGAAAGGTTGAGATGAATCCGATGGCGGCTTCAAAACCTCCCCTCGAGTTTAAGCGCTGTGGTGGTTTAGGCGCATTCAACTGAAAAACACAATCATTTATCAGATTAAACGCCTCACTCAGCCTTCCTGTCCCGCTTGTTTGTTGCGGGGCTTGCCCCGCTGATCTATGGCGGGGGCCTTGGACTCGATTGTCGAAGATCCCGCCGATCTTCGGCGGGAAAGGGTTTAAACCACTTCAGATCATCATTTTGGGCTGTAGAGTCGCGTGCATTTACGTACAGGGGGGAAGGATCGCATACATCTTTTTAAGATATCCGCAGCAATGGTATTCGTCAAGATGTGCCCAATTGTTTAAGAAAAAAACCGATGCGCCTCGTGAAAAAAGAGTGACGAATTGTATTGACAACTTTACCAATTTTAGCCATATTGCGCTTACAATGTTCACAAGGTGATGGAATAATGACATGCTGAACCCTCAAAGCCCGATCCCACTGTATCGCCAATTGGCGGACCTGCTGAAGGAACAGATCCGTAACAGCGATGTTACACCCGGCAGTCGCATCCCTTCGGAACACCAACTGGCGGCCGAGCACGGTATCGGACGCCCAACGGTACGGCAAGCCATCGACCTGCTGGTTCGCAAGGGGCTGCTGACACGAAGGCGTGGCGCCGGAACATTTGTACGGGACGGACAGCCGGAGGTGGATCTTTTTTCATTGGACGGCACCGGCGCCTCATTTCGAAAAAAGGGCGTGGCCGTGGAAACCAAGGTCATCGCCCCGATCCGTCTGCAGCGGATTCAGGACGCGGCCAACCCCTTCAACGGGGAGCATGCCTATTTTCTGCCCCGCCTCACTCTGGCGAACAACACACCGGTGCTGATTGAAGATCTCTACCTGCAGGCGGATCTATTTGCCGGCATCGAAAAAATCGATCTGCAAGGGCGCTCCCTGTCCACCATCGCCGAGGACAAATTCTATTTGCGCCCCATCGGCGGTCGACAGAGTTTCGACATCGGCTACTTAAAAGGCATAAACGCGGAACGACTGCAAGTGGGGACGCGGACACCGGTCCTGGCGGTCAAACGCCACTTGCATTTTCCCCAAACAACAAACGGTGTGTTTGCCCAACTGTGGTGCCGCACAGACCAATTTGTTTTCACGCAAAACATCGGAGGAGCCAATTATGCATAATCGTGGCTACTACGCAGACTTCGGTGGAGCCTTTCTGCCGGAAATCCTCACCGCCACCTTCGACCAACTGGAAACGGCATATGAAACAGCCAAAGCCGATCCCGATTTTTGGCGTCAATACCGCCAGGTCATGGAAACCTATTCCTGCCGGCCGACCCCGCTGACATTCGCCGAGAACCTGACGCGTCACTTCGGCGGCGCCAGAATATACATCAAGCGCGAAGATCTAAACCATACCGGTGCCCACAAAGCCAACAACGTCATGGGACAAGGCCTGCTGGTGCAGCGCATGGGAAAAACGCGCGTTATCGCCGAGACCGGGGCCGGACAGCATGGCGTAGCCACCGCCACCATGGCGGCCCGCTTTGGATTCGACTGCACCATCTACATGGGGCAGGTCGATGTTCTGCGCCAGCGCCCGAATGTCTTCTGGATGCAGCGCCTGGGCGCTACGGTGGTTCCGGTGACCGACGGCACCCGGATCTTGAAAGACGCCATTAACGAAGCGTTTCGCGACTGGGTTTCCAATATGGACTCCACCCATTACGTCCTGGGCACGGCTTGCGGCCCCCATCCATTTCCCGAGATGGTCACCTACTTTCAGTCCATTATCGGCCAGGAGGCCCGGAACCAAATTCTGAATCTTGAAGGACGACTCCCAAAACGCGTCTATGCCTGCGTTGGCGGCGGATCCAATGCGATGGGGCTCTTTTCAGGGTTTTTGGATGACCCGGTGGAACTGGTGGGTGTCGAAGCCGGCGGAAAAGGTATCGACACCAATCAGCATGCCTCGCGTCTATGCGCCGACGACGCCAGTATCGGGGTGGCCCAGGGCTACAAAACCTACTTTTTACAAGACGATGACGGCCAGATGCGCGAAACCCACTCCATTGCCGCCGGTCTCGATTATGTGGGCGTCTCCCCTATCTTGTCCCAGTTCAAGGAGCAGGGCAAGGCACGGTTCGAAGCGGCCACCGACCAGGAGGTGGTCGAGGCAGTCTCGTTGACCATGCGCAAAGAGGGCCTGATCCCGGCCCTGGAGTCGGCCCATGCGTTTGCCCGGGCCTTTAAAGAAGCACCCGATCTGACACCGGACGACTGCATTATCATCAACCAATCGGGCCGGGGCGACAAGGACATTTTCACCGTTGCCGATGCCTTCGAAGATCCAGACTGGCGGCAGTTCATCAAAGACAAGGCTGAAGAGTACAAATAAAAAACAACGAGGAGAAGCAAG
>JASFGJ010000260.1:0-6343 GCA_050123815.1 Desulfobacteraceae bacterium | reverse complement strand
GGAATTACTCTTACCGATTCCGTCGACAACTTAAAGAAGTATTTTGAACCGTTTGCGGCGGATTTGTCCAAAAAAATGGGCATCAAGATCAATACCAAATATGCATCCGATTATGCCGGTATCATCGAGGCCATGCGTTTTAAAAAGGTTGATTTCGCCTGGTTTGGCAACAAATCCGCCATGGAGGCCGTGGATCGCGCCGGCGGCGAAGTCTTTGCTCAGCGGACCGATATCGACGGCACGCCGGGTTACTGGTCGTTGATCATCGTTCATAAAGACAGCCCGTACAACACCATCGATGACATCATCGCAGCCGGCAATAAAGTGGTCTTCGGCAACGGCGATCCCAACAGCACCTCCGGCTATTTGATTCCCAGTTACTACATCTGGGCCAAAAAGGGCATCACTCCGGAAGATCACTTCAAGGAAGTGCGCAACGCCAATCATGAGGCCAACAATCTGGCCGTGGCGAACAAGCAGGTGGATTTCGCCACCAACAACACCATGGCTCAAAAACGCTTCCAAAAGAACTTTCCGGACAAGGCCAAAAATATCAAAATCATTTGGCAGAGCCCTTTGATTCCAAACGATCCCATTTGCTGGCGCAAAGATCTGCCGGACGAGACCAAGGCCAAACTGAAAGGTATTTTTATGGCCTATGGCCGATTCGGTCCGGATGCAAAGCGTGAGCGCGAAATCCTGGCCGGCATCTCTTCGGGGTGGGCCCCGTTCAACAATTCGGACAACCGCCAACTGATTCCCATCCGCCAGATTTCCCTGGTCAAAAACCGCATCAAAATCCAGAAGAACAAAGACCTCAACTCTGAAAGCAAGCGTCAACGTGTGGCCGAAATTGAAAAAGAGCTTGAAGCGCTGAAATCCTTTTTCGCCATGACCAATAAATACTAACCCATAAAATGCCTGGGGCAGCGCCGGACTCGACCGCCGCTGCCCCTTCTGGCCATCTTTTTTTTCAACGTTAGGGCACAGGTATTGCTAATGCAGAATTCGACCGCTGTTGCATCAACCGCTTCCGATTTTGAAAATCTAAAACTGAGCGTGCCGCAACTATCACGTCGGGCTGTCATAACCCGCGTCATCATCGCGCTCGTCGGCCTGGCCACTCTGGTGTGGGCCTATATTGGCGCTGAAATGAAGCCCATGATGTTGTATCAATTCCGGCACAACATGATGGAGTATGCCGCCGGATTTACCAGCCCGGATTTCGCATACTGGCGTGAAATTGTGCGCGAAATGGTAGTGACGGTTCAGATCGCCATCTGGGGAACGTTTCTGGCGGTGGTGCTGGCCGTTCCTTTTGGATTGCTCAGCTCGGCCAATGTTGCACCGGTGTGGATCTATCAGCCGGTTCGACGAATCATGGATACCGCCCGGTCGATCAACGAGATGATTTTCGCCATGTTCTTTATCGCCGCAGTCGGGCTGGGGCCGTTTGCCGGAGTGCTCGCGCTGTTTGTGCATACCATGGGGACCCTTGCCAAACTGTTTTCCGAAGCTGTCGAGGCCATCGATCCTCAGCCGGTGGAAGGCATTCGGGCCACCGGTGCGCATGTCATGGAAGAGATCTCCTTCGGCGTTATTCCGCAAGTCCTGCCGCTATGGATCTCCTATTCGTTGTACCGCTTTGAATCCAACGTCCGTTCGGCCAGCGTTGTGGGCATCGTCGGTGCCGGAGGGATCGGATATACGCTTTGGGACGCCATCCGAAGCTTCGATTATGGAAAGACGGCCGCCATCATTATCGTGATCGTGGTTACGGTGAGCATCCTGGATTTGGTGTCGGCGAGGATACGCAAGTTTTTCATTTAAGGAGACAACCATGGCGGAGACTTCCATTACATTTGACGACTTTTCCAGCAGCAAGGCGCGGCAGCGGCGCATTACAACAACCGCCGCATGCATCGGGTTGATTTTTGCTGTCCTGCTTACCGCAAGATTTTTCAGTATTGAAAAAACCGAAGGGCTCCAGGACGGGATCCTGGCCAAGGTGACAAAACTGGAGGGCAAGGTCATGATCAAGCGCGGATCCGAAACGGTGGAGTTTCAGCCCGACATGTTTGCCATGGCCGGTGACGCATTCAACACCATCGGAGCAGCGGTTCTGGAAATTACTTATCTGGACGACAATACAACGTTGATCCTGGGAGATGACACCTCCCTGCTATTGAATGGAAGTGCGGGAGGCAAACGCACCAATCTGTCCGGCGGTACGGTCCGTTTTGAGATCGGCCGGCAACCGGAGGATCGTCCCATGATTCTGGCGTCATACAATGCAGAGGCCACGATCCTGGAGCCGGGCATTTACATTCAGTCTTACACCAATGAGGGAACCCGTTTCGATGTGCAGGAAGGCAGCCTGGTGGCCCGGCGTTTCAGCGACGGCCGTACCGATACGGTGGCCGCCGGCGAGACCCATACGTGTCGTGCCGATGAGACGGCCGTGATTAAGTTCGATCCGGATGGGTTGAAATAGGGGTTAGCTCCATGCAGAAATAACGATGGGTCTGATCCAGGCCGTTGCGGGCGTAAAACTGGTGTGCCCCCAGACGGAAATTGCGGGCGGTGACTTCCATACGACAACAACCGGCCTTACGGGCAAACCGTTCGGCAGCGTCTATTAACATCCTGCCGAACTGCATGCGGCGATGGGTATCCAGAACGCACAGGTCGAGGATGCGCGCCACAGGCGGCTCCTGATGAAACTGGACCGCGGCCTGTACGGCAAGCACACCGACCACCGCTTCGTTGTCGACCGCCACGAAAACCGCTTCCGCATCATTGGCGTCGATGCGGCGGATTTGGCGGCGAACATGCTCCGGCGTGCTTGGATGTTGCAGCTGCTCCAACAGCAAAGAGATCGCTTCGGCATCGGCTGCCTCAGCGTTGCGAATGAATTCCATTGGTGTAGCTCTCCTTTTCGATGGGCCGCCTCAGTGTGCCTTGATCCGTTTATTTCTCTACAAAGGTCAGGGTGAATCCGTCGTAGCCTTTACTGCCAACCGTTTGAATACCGGTTGATAGAAGCTTACGGTTGCCTGCCAGGTCGTCACAGAATCTTCTGACGCCTTTCACTTTTTCATCCATAGAGTCCGGGTCGGCGACACCGCCGTTTCGAACCACATTGTCTCCGACGATCAATGTGCCTTTTTTCGAAAGTTGCAATGCCAGTCGAAGATAGATTGGATTGTTCGGCTTGTCCGCATCGATGAAGACCAGATCAAAGGCCGGTGTATGCTCATCGATTAAGGACTGCATTACCTTCGCCGCGTCACCTTGAAGGAGTGATATGCGATGGTCTATCTTTTCCTTTTTAAAATTATCGGCGGCAACGGCGGCATGATGGGCATCGGATTCGACGGTGACGATCAAACCGTCTTCGCCCAAGGCACGAGCCATCCAAAGGGTACTGTAACCGCCCAAAGTCCCGATTTCCAGGACGCGCCGTGCTGCGCTGGCTTTGACCAGGATCTGCAACATTAGTCCCTGGCACGCTGAAACATGGTGCGGCGGCAGACCCTTTTTTCGGCTGTTGCGAAGCACGGAATCGTACGATCCATTACCGGGCTTGAATCGTTCGGAGAAATAGGCATCGACCTTGTTCCAAATCTCCTGTCTCATCAACTTTTCCTGCCGGAGTTCAAATGCAGACATGCGGGCGGCGCTGCTGCTGCAGAGGTGATAACGGTGAGGCAGGGCGACCTGTCAAGCGTGCGGTGCGATGATTCTGAAAGCGACCAACAGCCGTGGCAGGTCCATCGGTAGCCGTCCTGGCGTTGATAGAATCGCAGATCCCATCCAACAGCGGCTTGAGGATTTATTCGCTGCTGTGCCATGGCTTTGAGCGCACTGTGCTCGTCGGATTTGAAGCGATAAGCCAGGCTCAGGTGCAGCCACTCCTTGATGCGAATGGCTTCGCGTCTCGTTTTGGAGCATGTTGTGGCTGCAAAGGCTTCTGTCAGATCGGTCAACCAACTGGATTGAAGGGTAAACCCATGAAAGTCGGAGTCAAAGATCATTCCGGTCACCCGCATGACCGGATCCGGTCGTGAGGGCCGCATTTGTGCCAGGATCTCTTCCAGGGCCAGAGTGTAGTGTTGGGCGGCCGCTGCGTTATCGTGAAAAAATCCGGTCAATGAGCAGTGCGGCATGTAATCCTGGGCCGGATTCCAGCTAAAATTAGTTTTGACCGCTTCGAAATAGGCATCAATCTGATCGGCCAATTGTCCAGTGGGACACGCATAGAGAATAAATTTGGTAACCATATCCCCCCCCATTCATGAAGCGGATGTCACGCGGTCAATTCAGCGCTGTTCCAGCACCCAGGTAGATGGGTTGGCCATCGACGATGGCGGCCGACACTCTCGGTACTGTGGTCGCTTGATCCAGAAGGATCAAATCGGCCCGATGGCCGGCGGCGATTTCGCCGATGCTGTGACCACTTTTGACGGCGCGTGCCGGATTGCGGGTGAACAAATGCACAAGCTCGTGAAACGGCCGGGGGCTGATTTTCCGAGCTTTGAACAAGCCTTGCAGCAGGCTCATGGGGGCATAGTCCGACACCACGATATCGACAAGATCCTGTGCCACCATATCGGAAGCTTTCAGGTTTCCGGCATGGGATACACCCCTCACAAGGTTTGCGGCGCCGAAGACGGTGTGCATGCCTCTGTTACGAGCCGCCTGGACCGCCTCGATGGTCACGGGAAATTCGGCGATTTCGATGCCGAGTCGATGGGCGCGGTCAATTTTAGCGTCGGTGTGGTCATCATGAGATGCGATGGGGATCTCGCATTGGTGGCACAGGCGTATCAGCGCGTCTATGGCCTGCTGATCGACACTTTCCCTGAGTTTCAAGCGTTTCGCTATGGTTTGATCCGCTGCCGCCAGGTTGCCACCGGAGCGACGAATGTACTTCCGATAAGCCTCGATGTCGGGGAAGACCCCAAACCCCGGCGTGTGATCCATAAGAGAGAGCAGATCGATCTTTCGGGTTCGGACCAGCTCGCGGACAAGTTCGATAGACTCTGTATCCAGAATTTCGTACCGCAAATGAATGTGGGTGCGAACCTGTGCCGTGGGGCGGAAGCGATGGATCGCCTCAACAATATCTTTCACCTTATCGCGATAGCGCAGCGGTTTGGTCAGCTCTCCCAACTCGGCAACGGCCACGCAATGATACATGGTGGTGATGCCGTTGACCGCCAGGGTGGCGTCATAGGAGGGCATCACCTGATCGACGCGAAACGGCGCCGCCGGCCGGGGGGCGATGGCCGACTCCAATGCATCACCGTGCAGATCGACCAAACCCGGCAGCAGCCAACCCTTTTTGCCGTTGATCGATGTACGGGCCTGTCCGATGGCGCCGTCTGTGATGTGTTCAATGGTCCCGTCAGCGATCCGAACCGCACCGTTTTCAATGATACCATCAGGTAAAACAACTCGGACGTTGTAGATGGCGAGAGAGCTTTTAGGGTGGGGAGCCAATGTCATATCCGGTGGTCTCAGTTCCTTTAAATAGTGGTAAAATGATAAGAAAGCTGACCACGATTGCGTTAGCCCCACGTGTTGATGCGGTTAGATTTCCATAAGCCAGACGAAAAACGGCTTTCTTTTTGCCTTGAGCTTGGCGGGTTGCTTTGCATCGGGCTAGCTGCATTCCTACCGGTTATTTCGCTTCGAAAGCCCCAACACTAGGCGGTACAGCAAAAGCGGTGCGGTCGTAATCGGCCACGGCTCCGCCCGGCACATCGGTGCCTTTGCCCCGGGCCGGACTATCAAGCGGGATGTGATAGTCCCCGGCACCCAGTTCGGCCAGTAACGGGTCTTGCTGAATGACGGCATTGATTTCCGATGGGACGCCCCCCTGATAGACCGGACCGCTGAACGCCGGATCGTCGAGGGCGTACCACAGATTCCAGCCAAAGGTGAACGAACCGGGCAGGGTGCTCGGCCCGACGTTGACGTAAGACCAGGCGTTGATATCGGCGACATTGACCACTATCAGGTTGTTGATAAAATAGCCGTCACGGCCGGCTGCCAGGCTGGTGTTCTCTTCGAGGATTCGGGCCACAAACGCCTGGGGTTCGATGATGGTGTTGTTGGCGAACACACAGGTGTCGCATCCGACGAACGCTACGGGTGCTGAACCGGTTTGCAGAAACGTATTGGCCACCATTTGGATCCCGGCGGCTTCATGGGCGGCGTCCAACGGCCGGAAATAGGGGGCACCGGTGCTGCCGCCGGCGTTGATGGCCCGTTGGGGAATTCGTTCAAAGCGATTGCCGTGGATCAGCACGTCGGCGCTGCCACCCTTGGTCTGCAT
>JASFGJ010000259.1:0-6348 GCA_050123815.1 Desulfobacteraceae bacterium | reverse complement strand
CCGCCTTTTTGTCCCGTCTGGTTTTTAGCGGGAGACCTTGAACCCGATTGTCGAAGATCCCGCCGATCTTGGGCGGGGAAGGTTTTGAAACCACTTCTATAAAGATTGTGTGATTTGTTACTTCCACAACCCATAGTTGCTTCAGTCGTCCGGCGATGTGATGTAAACTCTTGAAACGCGAGAGGTGAGCGCTGTCACCACATCATAGTTTATGGTGCCCAGCAGATCCGCGACCTCGTCCGCGGCGACGAACGTGTCGCCCTGGCGTCCGATCAGGACCACTTCGTCGCCAACAGCCACATCGTCCACATGCCCCACATCCACCATGCTCAGGTCCATGCACACCCGTCCCACCAGAGGGGCGCGTTGGCCGTGCACCAACACCTGGGCGGCGTTTGACAGCCGGCGGTTGTACCCGTCGCCGTAACCGGCCGGTATGGTGGCGATTGTCGTGGGTGCGCTGGTCTCATAGGTGCAGCCGTAGCTGATTTTGGTGCCGGCCGGAACGTGCTTCAAATGGATGATGGTTGACTTTAGTTCAAGGGCGGGCCGCAGGGTGATCCGGTCCCGGGCCACCTCTTGGGAGGGATAGAGGCCGTAGACCGAAATACCGGCCCGTACCAGGTCGAGGTGGGTCTGCGGCATATCGATAATAGCGCCGCTGTTGGCGGCGTGCAGCAGGGGCAGCGTCATTCCATGGGATTCCAGCGCGGCGGTCAGCGCCAAAAAACGATCGAACTGCTGATTGGCATAGGTCTTGTCCGCATGATCGGCCGTGGCAAAGTGTGTATACAGCCCTTCGACCGTAAGTCCCGGCAAGTGGTCAATCTCAAGAATATCCCGGATTGCACCGCCGTCGCTGCGCATCCCTAATTCGTCACAGGGGATGCCCAGTCGCCCCATACCGGTATCAATATTGATGTGGATGGGGATTTTTGCCTTTTTCGAAACCGCCGCGGCCGAAAGGTCGCGGGCATTTTGCAGGGAAAAGATGGTCGGGACCAGCTGCTCGGTCACCAGGGTTTCAGCCCAATGGGCCGTTGTGTACCCAAAAATCAGGATCGGGGCCCCGATACCGGCGTTGCGCAGCGCAAGCCCCTCTTCAACGCGGGCCACCGCCAGGCTGTCGGCGCCGTTTTCAATGGCTGTTTGTGCAATCGGCACCGCACCATGGCCATAACCATTGGCTTTGACGGCGATCATCAATTGGCTGTGGGTGCTGGTAATGCGCCGCAGTTCCCGCACATTATGGGCAATGGCCCCCAGATCGATCTCGGCCCGGATGAGGGGTGTCGGCATTTTGCGAACCTCAACGCTCTATGGGTAATGATCATCAAAAAA
Organism: Desulfobacteraceae bacterium; assembly: GCA_050123815.1. Taxonomy (GTDB): domain Bacteria; phylum Desulfobacterota; class Desulfobacteria; order Desulfobacterales; family Desulfosarcinaceae; genus JARRKU01. The sequence goes on along the minus strand of JASFGJ010000259.1, from coordinate 5,007 downwards.
AGCGGCTGTGCATGGCCGGCTAATACAATAGGCTATCGTTTTTGTGGGGGGAAATCAAGTTGGTCAATCGGTACCAAAAAAACCACCCCCGGATGGGGGTGGTTTGAATGTGTCGCTGTCCTAATTGATGGGGGCGTGTGTGTCGGGTTTGTCCGAGGTCATCTCGAAGGACATGTCGTGTTCGGAAAACAATGTCTCTCCCGGCGCCAGTACCAGTGCATGGGGAAGCACTTCATCCATGTGCTCCACCGTGATGATTTCCAGTTTCTTGGAGATGCTTTTGGGGATGTCTTTAAGATCCTTTTCATTCTGTTTGGGAATGATGATCTTTTTGATGCCGCCGCGATGCGCCGCCAGGATCTTCTCTTTGAGTCCGCCGATGGGCAGCACGCGGCCGCGCAGTGTCAATTCACCTGTCATGGCCACATCGCGGTGTGCCGCTCGCTTGGTCAGCGCCGAAACCACGGCGGTGCACATGGCGATTCCGGCCGAAGGTCCGTCTTTGGGGATCGCGCCTTCAGGGATGTGAATGTGCAGGTCCAGCTTGCGGTAGAATTTAGGATCGATGCCCAGATGTTCGGCCCGTGAGCGGACAAAACTGACGGCCGCCTGCGCCGATTCTTTCATCACGTCGCCCAATTTTCCAGTGACGGTGACATGCCCCTTGCCGGGCATGGTCAGGGTTTCGACGAACAATAACTCACCGCCGACCTGTGTCCAAGCCATTCCGGTAACCATGCCCACCTGGTCCTCATCTTCGATCTCGGTGCTGCGGAAGCGCGGCGGCCCCAGGTACTTGGCGATGGTTGAATGACCCACCCGGATCAAATCTTGCTCATCATCTTTGACTATTTTGCGCGCCACCTTGCGGCAGATTGCGGAGATTTCGCGTTCCAGGTTGCGCACACCCGCCTCCCGAGTGTAGCGGCTGATGATGGTGTAGACCGCTTTTTTTGAAATGGAGATCTGGTCTTCGGTCAGGCCGTTGAGCTTGATCTGTTTCGGAATCAGAAACTCTTTGGCGATGTTATACTTTTCATGCTCAGTGTACCCGGGGAGCCGGATGATTTCCATCCGGTCCTGCAGCGGCAACGGTATGTCGGGAAGCGTATTGGCCGTGGTGATAAACATGATCTCGGACAGATCATAATCCAGGTCCAGGTAGTGATCGTTGAAGGCGAAATTCTGCTCCGGATCCAGCACTTCCAGCAGGGCCGCGCTGGGATCGCCCCGGAAATCCATGCTCATCTTATCCACTTCGTCCAGGCAGAAGACCGGATTGTTGGTACCGGTCTTTTTCAGAGATTGGATGATCTTTCCAGGCATGGCGCCGATATAGGTGCGGCGGTGCCCGCGGATTTCAGCTTCGTCACGCACGCCGCCCAATGAGAGCCGCACGAAGCGGCGGCTGGTGGCGCGGGCGACGCTGCGAGCCAGAGAGGTCTTGCCCACGCCCGGCGGACCCACCAGGCACAGAATCGGGCCTCGGATTTTTTTGACCAAGGCTTGAACGGCCAAATACTCCAGGATGCGCTCCTTGGGTTTTTCCAGGCCGTAGTGATCTTCATCCAAGATCGTTTCAGCATCGTTGATATCGATACGTATACGACTGCGATCGAACCACGGCAGGCTGATAATCCACTCGATATAATTTCGCACCACGGTAGCTTCCGCCGACATGGGGGTCATCAGCTTGAGTTTTTTAAATTCCTGGCGGACTTTGCCGGCCGCTTCCTTCGGCAGGCGTTTGCGCTTGATGCGCTTTTCCAGCTCCTGCAGTTCGTCCGCGGCTTCGTCTTCCGCCCCCATCTCTTTTCGGATGGCGCGCATCTGTTCGTTAAGGTAGTAATTCTTCTGGGTCTTCTCCATCTGTTCTTTGACCCGCCCTTTGATGCGTTGGTCCATGCGATAGACTTCCATCTCCAGGTTGATCAGTTCCAACAACAGATTAAGTCGCCGCTCCAGGGGCGTTGATTCCAGCAAGCGTTGCTTGTCTTCGATTTTGAACGAGAAATGAGAGGCCACGGTATCGGCCAGTTTGCCGTGATCGGTGATGTTGCCGATTTTGGCCACCAGATCCTTGGATATGCTTTTATTGAGCTTGGCGTAGGCTTCGAAACTCTCGTTAACCGATCGGGCCAGCGCCTCCACCCTTGCAACGGAGCCCATGGTCTCCGGGATTGGAGCCAGCTCGACCTGGAAAAAATCATCGGCCCGAATAAATCGATTGATGCGTGCCCGGACCTGCCCCTCCACCAGGGCCTTGACGGTTCCGTCAGGCAGTCTGAGCAGTTGCAGCACCGTGCCGATGACACCCACCTGGTGAATGTCCTTTTCCGTTGGATTGTCGATACCGGCTTTATTTTGGGTGGCCAGGAAGATATGCTTGTCGGCCGTATCCATGGCATTGGACAGCGCCGCCACCGATTTGGGGCGTCCGACGAAAAGGGGGGCCACCATATGCGGAAAGATGACGATGTCGCGCAGCGGCAACAGTGGCAGGATACGCCCGGTCGGCGCTTCGTCTTCGTTTTTAAAGAAACGGGAGATGTTCACCATTAGTATATTCCTATCAAATCCAACAGTTTATCAGGCTTGTTTCTTGGTCTGCTCGTACAGCAAAATGGGGTCTTCACCGTTTAAAACCACATCCTCGCCGATGACGCACTCTTTGACATTATCGGCGGAAGGGATGTCATACATGATGTCAAGCATGCACCCTTCCATGATGGCGCGCAGCCCACGCGCACCGGATTTGCGTTTGACGGCCTGATCGGCAATGGCGGTCAACGCGCTGTCGGTCAGGCGCAGATTGACACCTTCCAGCTCAAAGAGTTTTTTGTACTGCTTGACCAGCGCATTCTTCGGCTCGGTGAGGATGCGAACCAGCGTGTCGGCACTCAGCTCGTCAAGGGTGGCGATAACAGGCAAGCGGCCCAGAAATTCCGGGATCAATCCGAATTTGATCAGATCTTCCGGCTGAACCTCTTTGAGGGTCTCACCGATGGTCTCCTCTTGCTCCTTGACGATTTTGGCACCGAAGCCCATCATTTTCGATCCCATCCGGCGTTTGATGATCTGCTCCAGTCCGCTGAAGGTGCCGCCGCAGATGAACAAAATGTTGGAGGTATCCACCTTGACGAAATCCTGTTGGGGGTGTTTGCGCCCGCCCTTGGGAGGGACGCTTGCCGTGGTGCCTTCGATGATCTTTAACAAGGCCTGCTGGACCCCTTCGCCCGATACGTCGCGGGTGATGGACGGATTGTCCGATTTGCTGGCGATTTTATCGATTTCGTCGATGTACACAATACCGCGTTTGGCCTTTTCCACGTCGTAATCGGCATTTTGCAGCAGCGACAGGATAATATTTTCAACGTCTTCACCCACATAGCCCGCTTCGGTCAGGCTGGTGGCATCGGCGATGGTAAACGGAACGTTCAGAAAGCGCGCCAGGGTTTGCGCCAGCAGGGTTTTGCCGCAACCCGTCGGGCCGATGAGCAGGATATTGCTTTTCTGCAGTTCCACCTCTCCGGAAGTGATGCTCGAATCGAGGCGCTTATAGTGGTTGTATACCGCTACGGCCAGGATTTTTTTGGCGATATCCTGTTCGATGACATACTCATCCAGCTTGACCTTGATCTCTTTGGGGACCATCAAATTGGCCAGTTCACCGGCCTCTTTTTCGGTCTCCTCTTCGATGATCTCGCTGCACAGTTGGATGCACTCGTCACAAATATAGACCGCCGGCCCGGCAATCAATTTTTTGACCTCTTTCTGGTTTTTACCGCAGAATGAACAAAAGAGGTTGTCGTTGGGGTCGTCTTTTTTGGCCATCTTTGTTATGCCTCCGGTTTTTCGATTTGGTCCAGGTCATCCCGGTTGCGAATGACCAGATCCACTATACCATAATCTTTGGCTTCTTGGCCCGACATAAAATAATCTCGGTCAGTGTCTTTTTGGATTTGTGCAAGATCTTTGCCAGTGTGTTCCTTTAAAATTGTGTTCAAGGTCTCTTTCATGCGCAGAATCTCCTTGGCCTGGATTTCGATGTCCGAGGCCTGCCCCTGGAATCCGCCCATGGGCTGGTGGATCATGATTCTGGCATTGTTCAGGGCGTAGCGTTTGTTGCGGGCACCGGCGGCCAGGAGCAGGGAGCCCATGCTGGCAGCCTGGCCGATGCAGATGGTGGTGACATCCGGCTTGATGTATTGCATGGTGTCATAAACCGCCAATCCGGAGGTGACCACTCCGCCGGGAGAATTGATGTAAAAGTTAATATCTTTGTCCGGATCCTCGGATTCGAGAAACAGAAGCTGCGCGATAAGCAGGTTGGCCACCTCATCGTTGATGGCCGTTCCAAGAAAAATAATACGATCCTTGAGCAGACGTGAATAAATATCGTAGGCGCGTTCGCCACGACTGGTTTGATCGATCACCATTGGAATGATTGGCACGAATTCGCTCCTTTTTTTATGGTTTCTGTGTCAGTTTTTTTATGCGCGTACCGTCAGATGCTTGGCACCGTGTTTATTTATTTTGATGCTTTACGCATCCTCCGATCCGCTGTTTTCTTGGTTGTTTTTGTCCTCAGGTTCGACTTCAGTGATTCGGCCTTTATCAATGATAAGATTCAATGCCTTCTTTTCAAGCAACGTATGCTTAAAAAAGGCCAGGCCTTCCTTGTTCTGGTTGTAATACCCTTTCAGGTGTTCCACGGGCTGCTGGTAGGTGTCGGCCATCTCCTGGAACCCTTTTTCCAGCTCTTCATCGGACAGCTCCAGAGCTTCCTGCTCAACCAGTTTACTTAAAATCAGATGCCGGCGCACCTGTTTTTCCGCCGTGGGGCGATACTTTTCCATCAGGCTTTCGCGCGTCAGACCGACATCCTCAAACGTCTGGTTGCTTTGTTCAAACGAACGCTCCGCATCCTTCATGATCTGGTCCAATTCGGCGTCCACCAACGTGTCAGGCACTTCAAACTCAGTCTTTTCAATGAGTTGCGTAAAT
>JASFGJ010000258.1:0-6368 GCA_050123815.1 Desulfobacteraceae bacterium | reverse complement strand
CGACGGCATGGGGGCTCCCTGGGAGGCCATAAACGTATGGCGATTTTATGAAGTGGTCAACTACTACACCGAAGTGCCTTTTCCGTCCGTCTACTTCTCCATTTCCATGAACAAAAACAAATGGAACAGTCTGCCCAACGATGTTCAGGATGCCATCATGCGCGTCAGCGGCCTGGAAGGCTCCAAGTTCTGGGGCCGCAACTTTTTCGATGCCATGAAAGCCCAAACCCTGGAAAAGCTGAAGGCAAAGGGGCAAGGAGACAATATCTACAAGTTGACCTCGCAAGAACGCCAACGTTGGGTTGATGTCGGCGGCAAGCCTGTCTGGTCCAAATGGGTCAAGAGCATGAACGCCAAAGGCTATAAGGACGCCCAGGCGATCCTGGATACCACATTGTCCATTTTGTCCGAATAGTCAGGGCTAATGCCCTGAAAGCGGGTTCGGTGCCCTGCCAGGCCCCTTTCCGGGGCCTGGCAGGTTGAGGGGAGAACGATGGGATTTCAACCGATCCCCGGCAGTTTGGGCAAGATTATACTGCCGGCAAAAAAAATCTTTCTGGCAGTTTCCACCGCATGTCTGGGCCTGATGATGTTTCTTACGGCCCTGGATGTCGGCCTGCGTTATATTTTCAACAGCCCCATCCCTGGAGCTCTGGAACTGGTGGAGTATATGATGGCGTTGATCGTGCCTTTTGCATTGGCCATCACCGCCTTTCAAAAGGCCCACATCGGCGTCGAGATTGTCATGGATCGATTTCCGAAACGGTTTCGTGCCTGTGTGGCCTGCCTGACAAACTTAGCCGTCTTTACACTGTACGGACTGATCACCTGGCAGAGCTTTTTATATATCTTCCAGCAGCATGATTCAGGGATGACTTCCGCGGTATTGCTGATTCCGCAATATCCTTTTGTGGCTTCTTTGACGGCGGCTTTTGCGCTGCTGAGCCTGATCACGTTGATGCACTTTCTCGAAAATTTGACCGAGGTGTTTTCACAATGGATCCATTCTTAATCGGCGTTATCGGCATTATCATACTCATTGTTCTGCTTTTCTCCAAGATGCCCATCGGTGCGGGTATGGCCATTGTGGGATTTTCAGGTTTCGCCGCCGTTGTGGGGTTTGAACCGGCATTGGGTGTTCTCAGAACGGTGCCCTACACAACCTTTTCCGAACATAGTCTGAGCGTTATCCCGCTTTTTCTGCTGATGGGCGCCTTTGCTTTCAATTCCGGAATGAGCGAGGACCTTTTTAACGCGGTCTACAAATGGATGGGGCATTTCCGAGGGGGGGTGGCCATGGCCACCATCGTGGCATGCGCCTGTTTTGCGGCCATCAGCGGTTCCAGCCTGGCCACCGCGGCAACCCTTGGCGCAATTGCCCTGCCGGAAATGAAAAAGTATAAATACAATGACGGCCTGGCCACTGGGGCCGTGGCTGCCGGCGGCAGCGTGGGCATCCTGATTCCGCCCAGTGTCATTTTGATCCTGTATGGCATCATTACCGAGCAATCCATTGGAAAGCTCTTTTTAGCCGGCATTATTCCAGGGATCATGGAGGCGGTTTTTTATATCTTCACCATCGGTTACCTGACCTTTTTCAAACCGCACCACGGGCCCCGCGGGCCTAAAACCACCTTTAAAGAAAAGCTTGGCTCCCTCAAGAGCGCTTGGGAAGTGGTGCTGCTTTTTGTGGTGGTCATCGGCGGAATATACAAAGGAATTTTCACTCCCACAGAGGCGGCCGGCATCGGCGCATTCGGCACGTTTCTATTTGCATTGCTCCGCAGACGGCTGAGCTGGAATAAATTTACCCACAGCCTGGCGGAAACGGTCCAAACCACCGGCATGCTGTTTTTGATCATCCTGGGCGCAATGATCTTTGGATATTTTTTATCGGTGACACGACTGCCCATGGAATTTGCATCCATTGTTTCGGATCTGCCGGTCAACCGTTATGTGGTGCTCGCCGCTATTTTGATCATTACCATGTTGCTGGGCTGCATCATGGACTCCATGGCCATTGTCCTGCTGACCATACCGGTCTTTTATCCGTTGATCCAGCAACTGAATTTCGAGCCCATCTGGTTCGGGATTCTGGTGGTGCGGGTAACGGAAATGGGGCTGATTACCCCACCGGTAGGGCTCAACGTGTTTATCATCAAAGGAATATCCGGCGTGCCCATCGGGACAATCTTCAGAGGCGTGATCCCTCACCTCATCGCCGATGTGCTCCAGGTGATCGTGCTGATCATGTTTCCGCAAATTACCATGTTTCTACCCAATTTGATGGATTAGATAGGTCGAAACACCCCTGTCTGGCCGGCAGAATAGAATTTACCTCTTCTATTCAAATCCTGCCTTTGGAGGCCTCATGGCATTTACGTTCCACATATCCGGGGATGCTCGCATCAAATACCGCCTCATTTTCATGGATCAATCTGGGAGGCCCCTCCCAGGCACCGCAGGCCATAACGACCGGATCGCCAAGATTGAATGGTCCGCCGCAAGCAGCGCACTGCTTTAAGGTCATTAGTTTTTCACGATCGATAATGGTTTTTAGTCGTTTTTTGGTTTCTTTGTTGGTCATGCCCGCCTTCCCTTCTATGTGTATTGTCTTCTAGTCTGTTCATTATAGGCATTAACCAGCCAATTCCAACTATCGGGTTCAAATGCCAGATGAAATCGTGAAAAGTCTAATTTTCACCATGAAGAACATGAAGGAACAAAAAATAGATAATAATTTCAACTTCATGCTCTTCATGTCCTTGGTATTTTATAATATTGCTTTTTTTGCGACTTTTTATGAGTTCATCAGTGCTTGGTAAATAGACCCTATAGTTGCATAAAAAACATGCCAAAGAAGGCTTAGAAGTCTGATTATCTAATTTATCCCGCTGGTTTTGAGCGGGAGACTCTGGAGCCCTCCGACTTTTGCAACGATAGGGATAACAACTGCGACGGAAACGATTGATGTCTATCCGGCGCAGAGGCCCCGCACAAGACCAGCTGGACAGGCCGCTGTTAAGCATTCATGGCGCATGAGCTTTGATACAGGTTCCGGCGGACCATCCTGACCCAATAGTTTTTTTCGGGGTGGGTAAACTTTTATCCGCGCCAATCGTCTAAATGACAAGAGCCTGTATTTTATGTTTGGATCACATGTTTCACATAACAATGCGAGAACGCCATGAAAAATAATCCGACACAATCAATTGGAAACAAAGGAAAATTTGTAATTAAGGGGTGGATCCTCTGGCTTGTGGTCCTATTTATGGTGGCCATGCTGGTCAACTGTCGTGTGGAGTACCACGATGATGACCCGCCTCCCACATATGAAATCCAGATTGTCAGCGATCCGGATGCCGACGGTGATATCGCCTTCAGCCCCCCGCATAATTTTACGGTCTCTTCAGCCGGCACCACCGGCTCGGTCCTGGCCGGTATCGATCCTGTCTTTGAAGATGAGTTTCGTGGTTTTCTCTCCTTTCCTCTTCGCGGTTCCCACGGTGTGCCCACGTATGCCGACATTGAGTCAGCGACCTTGGAGATCTTCATCAGTGACGTGATCGAATGCTCTCCGGGAACAGGCGTGCCCTTGCTTATTGACCTGGTCTCTTTTTCACCACCCATCCTTATTGCCAGCGATTTTGATCGCGCTCCACTGCTGACACAATACTCCAACATCGTCTTTGCTGATGATGCCGGCTTTTTCCTCAGTTTCGACGTAACACCTCTGATGGTCGAAGCCCAGCGGCTCGACTTGAACAATTTTCAGCTCAGGTTTTTGTTAGACAGTGATCTTGCCCGTTCAGGACTCATCGAAATCGAAGACAATGTGCTGGAAACCGCACCGCTTTTATCGGTGACCTATTATTAAAGCTGTATTGTCGTTACGGACCAGCGGTTGCGCAAAGGTCACAAAAAGCTTGATCCCGTATTGTAAAATGCTACATTGGTGGCGGTGTTGATATCATCAAAAGACGACCAAATCGTCTGGAAGGAGAGACCATGAAATTCCTGGTAGGATATGACGGCTCGAACTGCGCAAAAGACGCCCTGGATCTGGCCGGCAAACACGCCAAGGCCTTTGGTGCTGGACTCATTGTTGTTACGTCCCTTGAAGGCGGAAAGGAAACGGATGCCGTTCAGGTGCAACAGGCTGAAGAGGATCTGGCCCAGGCCGAAACGTTGATGAAGGACAATGGCGTCGATGTTGAAACGCACTTGCTGGTCAGAGGCCTGAACCCCGGCGAAGATATTGTGAAATATGCCGAGGAAAACAAGGCGGACGCCATCTTCATTGGTGTGCGCCGCCGCTCCAAGGTGGGCAAGCTGCTCTCCGGCAGCAACGCTCAATACATCATCCTGAAAGCGCCCTGTCCGGTGATGACGATCAAGTAGATGTTTTTGTTAAATATTTCAGAAGCAATTGACACTGGCAGCTGCCCGTTGCAGGCGGTTCGACAGCTTCATGCAGCTGTTCATTGAATGATTAAGCGCCCCCCAAAAAGGTGGCAATAATTAGTGCCTATCCATTCCCTCTCCCCTGAGGGAGAGAGGAACGGCATAGGATGGACACTAATTGAGCGTTTGATGCTTTTCAAATCTCTTTTCGGGATCGCAATCGGGATTGGGATCGAACATGCCGGTATGATAGTTCTTTTTGATTTCGATAACGATCCCGATAGCGAATTCGATCCCGATTAAAATAGCTTACGTTAACGACATTGAGGACAAAATAGAATCTTGACTTAATTCGACAAGCTATGGGAAAATTCGGTTTATATCGGAGGTTGAGATAAAGAGGGCTTTCGAACATCCTGCAGGGCTGCTGAAAAATCTTCAATGGGCAATATCTGGTACCGTGTGAACCCTTTTTTACCGATTTACAAAAAGACTATTTTATTAAACAGATAATGGCTTTGCCCAAGTAACCGTTTCAAGAACTGTTGCCAAACTGCTTGATTCGAATCCTTGAAAACGAATTGAGTTCGTTCACAATTTTCATATCCAGTGCCCCCCGACTTCTCTGAATGTCTTTGTCGACTGCTGGATTGACGTGAAAAAAACCGCACATCGTTTACCCCACAGCGACGTTTCAATTCACGATCCCCATTGACGCATCACTTTTGGCAGGCCTTCTGCCACATGGCTCCGGTACAAGACACTAGTTAGTGTCCATCCATAAATACCGTTCTCCTCTCCCTCAAGGGAGAGGGAATAAATGGATGGACACTAGTTATACGCATTCTTGTCATTCGAACAAAAGGAGGAAGGTATGATCGTAGGGATTCTAAAAGAAATCAAAGTCGAAGAGAATCGGGTGTGCATGACCCCCGCGGGGGTGGAGGTCATGATCCAGAACGGGCATGCCGTGCTGGTTGAAAAAACGGCGGGGATCGGCAGCGGGTTTGAAGACCAGGCATTCATCGATGCCGGCGCCGAGATGATCGAGACCCCCAAGGAGATTTTTGACCGTTCCGACATGGTAATGCACGTCAAGGAGCCGCAGCCATCCGAGTATGGGCTGATCCGCCAAGACCAGATCGTATTTACCTATCTGCATCTGGCTGCGGACGAACAGCAGACCCGCGGCCTGATTGAAAGCAATGCGATTTGCATCGCCTATGAGACCATTCAAAAACAGGACGGTTCGCTGCCGCTGTTGACGCCCATGAGCGAGGTGGCCGGGCGCATGGCCATCCAGCAAGGCGCCAAATACCTGGAGATGGCCCAGGGCGGCCATGGGGTCCTGCTCGGCGGGGTGCCGGGGGTCGATCCGGGCAACGTTGTGGTGATCGGCGGCGGCATCGTGGGCATCAATGCCGCTAAAATGGCCTGCGGTCTGGGCGCCAAGGTGTACATCCTGGACATGAACCTGGATCGCCTGCGCTACCTGAGCGATGTGATGCCGGCCAACTGCTTTAACCTCTATTCCAGCCCGGCGACCCTCCGGGAACTGATTCAAAGGGCCGATGTGGTGGTCGGCGCCGTGCTGGTCACGGGCGCCAAGGCCCCCAAGCTGATTACGCGGGAGATGCTCAAGACCATGAAACCGGGAGCCGTGCTGGTGGATGTGGCCATCGATCAAGGCGGCTGTTTTGAAACCTCCAAAGCCACCACCCACAGCGATCCCATCTATGTTGTCGACGGAGTGGTCCACTACTGTGTGGCCAACATGCCCGGAGCGGTGCCCCGCACCTCCACCATGGCCTTGACCAACGCCACACTGCCCTACGCCGTGGAGATCGCCAACAAGGGATGGAAAAAAGCCATGCAGGAGAGCCGGGAGATCAAACTGGGAGCCAACGTCATCAACGGCAAGGTGACCTACCAGGCGGTGGCCGAGGCCTTCGATCTTGGGTACA